>JAADHR010000168.1:28700-37704 GCA_013151735.1 Calditrichota bacterium
GGAATTCCGGAAGGGGCACCGCTTATTCTGAATGTTGGAAGTTACCGTCCCGTAAAAGGGCAGCTCACATTTGTACAGGCCTGCCAGAGGGTTATCAAAAAACGGCCGGATGTGCACTGTGCCCTTGTTGGGGAAATGCGCGAACCCGTCTTGGGTCACATTCAGCGCCAGATGCAAGAGGGGGGTGCGAAAAACATTCATCTTTTGCCGCCTACCTCCCGGATGCCTGCGGTTTACCCGCGTGCCTCTCTGCTGGTAGTAAGCTCCCATTTTGAGGGGTTTTCGAATACGATTCTGGAAGCGGGTGCTTCAGGTGTACCGGTGGTGGCGACCCGTGTGGGAGGGAATCCGGAAGCGGTAGAATCCGGGGTTGACGGCATTCTGGTTCCGCCAAAGAACCCCGAAGCCATGGCCCGCGCCATTTTGGATTTGCTGGCGGATCCGAAAAAACGGACCGCCATGGGGCAGGCAGCCCGACGCAAGGTTCACGAACGGTTTTCGCTTGAAAAAATGGTTCAGACCATGGAAAGGCATTACATCACCTGGCTGGAGACTCACACGCATGGCCATTGACCGGAAAAGGCTTACCAATCGGGGGTTGGCAAAGGCCTCCCTTTTTATGATGACCATGACGCTGGCCAGCCGCATTCTGGGATTGGTGAAAAATATTGCGATTGCCTATCTCTTTGGGGCAGGCGCCAATGCCGACGCTTTCTGGCTGGCCCTGATGATTCCCGGTATCTTCGCCTATTTGTTTACCACGGGAGCGGATAATTACATTCCGATTTTCTCAAAAAACCTGGTTCAGCAAGGCGAAGAAAAAGCGTGGGAAGCCGGAAATATTATCCTGACCCTCTACCTGGTGCTTATCGCTTTGGGAACCCTGATCGGACTGCTTTCGGTCCCGCTGCTGGTAAAAATTTTGGCCCCCGGCTTTCAGAGCAGCGTCCAGCGCCTCACGATCCTTTTGGCCTGGGTGATGATGGGAATGTCCGTTTTTATCGGATTTTCAGAGCTCGGAAAAGCTGTTCTCTACAATGAAGAAAAGTTTTACGCGCCCACACTCGGAGGGGTGTTCAACAATGTGGTGATTCTGGCCGTGATGATCTTCTTCTACCAAAAATGGGGGATTTTCGCGGCGGCCGTCGGGATTTCCCTGGGGGCAAGCTGCCAAATTCTGGTTCAGGTACCGCAGTTGTGGAAGCTCCGGCGAAAAATCCATTTAACCTTTCACTGGAAACATCCGGCCGTAAAGAATTGGGCCAAACTGACCTTTCCGCTTTATCTTGGAAAAGCGGGGGGGTATTTAAATTCATCCGTGGACAAAATTTTTGCCTCATTTTTGCCGGTCGGGGCAATTTCTGCATTAAGCTACGGTTTTCTGATTGTGGAATTGCCCGCCAATGTTTTTTCTCTTTCGTTGTTGAATGCGCTTTACCCGCGCATGGCCCGGGAAGCCAGCAAGGCCGATTCGGAAGAAGATCAAAAAATCGTTCAAAAAGCCCTGCGTATGATTGCCCTGTTTTTACTGCCGACGATGCTGCTTATTGTCCTGCTTCGGAAGGCCATTGTACGGATCATTTTCGAACACGGGGCCTTTTCGGCAAAATCCACCGAGATGACGGCCGTGGCCATTCTCTTTTACGGCGTCGGGATTCTCGCTTTCGGGCTGAATGATGTGCTGGTATTCGGCTTTAATGCCCACCACAACAATGTCGATTCCATGAAAATTGGGTGGGTTCGGGTCATCACAAATATCGTATTGAATGTACTGCTGGTGTCGTCCATGGGACTGGCCGGATTGGCGCTGGCGACCAGCCTTTCCGGATATGTGAAGCTGGTTATTCTGTTCATCGTCTACCAACGAAAATACGGCCGGATTATCGACCGGCAATGGCGACTCTGGTTTGGAAAGGTTTTGGCCGCTTCTGTTTTAATGGTTCTGGCCGTGGTGGGTTTTCAACTGATTTTTGAGGAGTGGGCCTTTTCAGGAGCGCTTTTTTCACAGATCCGTTACCTGGCCGGTGCTCTGGTTTGGGGAGGATTCGTTTTTCTTGGGGGCGCCGTCCTTCTGCGGATCGAAGAACTGGTGGCGGTTTTTCACTTTGCAACGAATCAATTAAAGGTAAGGGTTGGGTTTCAGGAATGAGTGTATCTTTCGCAAAAGTAACCTACGTGCTGTCTCAGTTTCCGGAAACACACGAAACGTTTATTCTGCGTGAAATTCTGGAAATGGAGCGGCAGGGCGTGTCCGTTGAAATCATTTCCCTGAAAAAATGCCGGGATAAGGTGATTCAGACGGCGGCTCTTCGTTTGAAAGAGCGAACCCACTACGTAACGGCATCTGTCTGGCTCAGTGCGATTCTTCTCACGGGTAAATATTTTCTGAAACATCCCGTAAAATTTATGCGGATTTTCCGAACTCTTGTTCGCGATAACAAAAAGCATCCGGGCTATTTGATCAAAACACTGGGTTTGCTCCCGATCGGGGTTTATGCGGGACAAAAATCCCGTCAGTGGGGGGCGCGAAAAATTCATGCCCATTGGGCGACCGTGCCGGCAGAAACAGCCTGGGTAGCCTCCCGGGTCTCGGGGATTCCGTTTTCGTTTACGGCCCATGCGTGGGATATTTTTCTTCACCCCGGAAATCTGGAGCGTCTCATTGATGATGCCGATAAAGTCATTACGTGCACGAAATTTAATAAGTCCTATATGAATGATCAATTTGGCCGGAATTTTGGAAATAAAATTGTGGTCACTTACCATGGTCTGGACTTTTCGGGGATTGTACCGAAGAACGGGGCGATTTCAACGGAATTTCGTGCCCTGGCCATTGGCAGACTGGTTGAACAAAAGGGTTTTTCTGACCTGCTGCGGGCGGTTGCTTATTTGAAAAAGAAGGGGTTCCGTGTTACAGTCTGGTTGGTTGGAGACGGTCCTCTGAGGGAAGAATTGAAGAAAATGGCCCGTGATCTGGATATTGAAGACCGTGTGGAATTTAAAGGGATGCTGCTTCAGCAGGAGGTGTTTTCCCTGATGCGCCGGGCGGATGTTTTGGTGATGCCCAGTGTGGTGGCCAAAAACAACGACCGCGATGGAATCCCAAATGTAATTCTGGAAGCCATGGCGCACCGCCTGCCGGTGATCGGAACCCGCGTTTCGGGATTGCCTGAGGTGATTATTGATCATGTGACCGGATTGCTGGTGCGGCCCGGAGCGCCCGAAGAACTGGCTGAAGCCATCGAATGGCTGATCACAAATTCAGCCGAGACACAATCCATGGTGGAACAGGCCGGTCATCTCCTCTCGGAGAATTTTGATATTCACAAAAATGTCTTTCGAATGCGAAAAGAATTGAGACTGATTTGATGAGGACGTCACTCAAAATAGCTTTTGTGATCGAATCGCTGGAAAACCGGGGCGCACAGAACTTAATGGTTGATTGGGCCGTTCTGCTGCAGCAAAGGGGTTTCGACATTCACATCGTAAGCTTTCGCTACGAACAAAGCTCCCTGATTCAAACGATCCAGAAATCCGGGCTGCCATTGAAATTCTTTCACAAACGCAGCCGGGTCGATGGGGTCTTTTTTCGGAATTTGATTTCCTATTTCAGGAAAGAAGAATTCGATATCGTCCACACCCACGTTTTTACGGCCAACCTCTGGGGACAACTGGCCGCCATGTGGAGCCAAATCCCCGTGCGTATTCTTCACGAACACGGGTATTTCAGCACGTCTTCACGGTTTCGCCGCGGAATTATTCGCTGGCTGACCCAAAATAGCACGAAATTATGTGTTGTTTCCGATCATCTGAAAAAAGAATTTGCTGATAAAGCAGGAATTCCTGTCGATAAAATTGAAGTGGTTCGAAACGGGGTGGACTGGCAGCGTTTTGATCAGATCGGTTATCCGGAAGGGCTCAAAAATGGCAAGTCCGTTGTGGGCGTGGTAGGAGCCCTGGAAAAACGAAAAGATCCGTTCAATTTTATTCGGGCAGCGGAAAAAATCCTGCAGGAGCGGAACGATGTGGAATTCTGGTGGGTGGGAGACGGTCCCTTTTTCCCTCAGGTTCAGGACTATTTGGCGGCAAAAAACTTGTGTGGAAGGATTAAATTGTGGGGGAGCCAGCCCCTTGTGCGTCCTTTTTTGAACCAGATGGATGTGTTTGTGCTGCCGTCGAAAACGGAGGGCGTCCCGCTGAGCCTACTGGAGGCCATGGGCGCCGGACTACCACCGGTTGCCACACGGGTGGGCGAAAATGAATCCATTATTTCGGATGGGGAAAGCGGCCTATTGGTTCCGGCGGAAAATGCCGATGCCCTGTCCGATGCCATCGGGCAACTGATTCGTTCCCCAAAAAGTCGTGAGCAGTTTGGGAAACGAGCCCGGCAGTTTGTGAGAAACCATTTTTCACTGGCCAATTCGGTCGAGCATCTTGTAAGGTTGTACACCCAATTGATAGAGGGTCAAAATGACGCTTAACCATAGAATAAAATGTCCCATTCTCATGTATCACGATGTGGTTCCGGACGCCCGCGTGCCGGAGCTTCGCGGTGAACGCGCCCATTACACCCTTCGGAGGAATCAATTCCGGGAACAAATGGAGTTTCTGAAATCTCAGGGGATAAGGGGGATCAGCTTCTCGGAGTTTTACGCATGGGTTCAGAATGATCCTCAGGAATTGGTTTCCGGGAAGTATGTTGTGCTGACATTTGATGACGGCCACCGTTCCCAGATGGAATTCGCCGCTCCCATTTTAAGAGAGTACGGTTTTACGGCTACTTTTTTTGTCGTGACCGATTGGATCGGCGACCCTGATTTTGTGTCCGAAGAGGATCTTCGGGAGCTGGTGGCTTCGGGGATGGACGTTCAATCGCACACGGCCAGTCACACATTTCTGATGGAATTGAATTCACACCAGGCGGTAAACGAGCTGCTGGGATCAAAAAAGATGCTGGAATCCATCCTGAATCGGCCGGTGGATTTTCTGTCTCTTCCGGGCGGCCGAATTGATCGTTCCATCTGGCAGCTTTGCGGCTCGTATGGTTACAAGGGGATTTTGACATCCCTCTTTGGCTACGGAAATTTTCAGCCGTTCTGGGAGAAAATTCACGCAAACGGATACGTCCCGCACGGGTACTACCGGATTGCCGTAAATCCAAAAATGAGTCCGTCCACATTTGCCCATTTGGTGACAATGAAGGGCTGGCGTCCCGCCTATTTTTGGTGGCGGAACCGATTGGCTGTCCTGGCCAAGCGAACCATTGGCAGCGAAAGCTATCATAAACTCTGGTTGTTTTTATTCGGGGGAAAACCGGACCGGACCAAAAAGCAGGAGGCTGTGGCTGATCATGCGTAAGACGGTGTGGATTTTTCTTCTTTTTATCCTGGCGGGTCGACTTGTTTGGGCGGATGGCCGCCTTTCGTACCGGATTGTGAATGAGTCGCGAAAGGTTCATCCGAAGGAAGTCGTTCGTTCGGATGCCTGGCTTTTTAATTCCTCCAAAAACCGGATTGAACTGGCGGGGGCGAAGAATGAAACGGTCTCGTTTCAAATTATCTTGCGATCCGGAAAAGAGACAACGATAAAAGATGCCGAAATTCAGTGGGACACGCCCGGCGTGCTTTCAGCCTCATTTTTTTATGAGAGCTTTTTATTTGCACCGAATGTGCCGAAAAAAATAGTAGCGGGACCGGCCGGAGACTATCCGGATCCCCTGATCCCTTTCCGGGATCCGTACCAAAAGGGGCGACGAGTGGCGCTTCCGTTTTCGCTCCGGCCCAATCGAAATCAGCCGGTCTGGGTGGATATTCGGATTCCCCGGAATGCCCCTGCAGGCCTTCACCGGGGGACGATTCAATTCGCCACCGGTACGGGAGAGAGTGTGAAAATGGGGGTTCAGGTGCGGGTGTGGAATTTTGTTCTTCCCCGAAAAATCACTTTGACGGCCTGGGTTCCCCTTTACTGGGAACGCCTGGCCGAGGCAGAAAATCTGGATCCCCGAAGTCTTTTTCTTCGGAAGAATTGGCCGGTTATTCTTCGTTACTATCGGATGGCACACGACCACGGGTTCGTCACACAAATTACCAATGGCGTGGATCAGCCCGACATTGAGTGGGATGAAAAAACCGGTAAAATGCTTTCGATCAATTGGTCGGCTTATGATTTTTATTTTGGCCCCATTTTATCGGGAAAAGCCTTTTCCGATGGGGTTCCGCCCGCGCTCTGGAAGGTGGGACCCTGGCCCTGGTGGGGAATGCGGGACGGTGACAAGCCCTTTTTTGGCGATGATTATCAGAGATCCCGCCATCTCTCAGAGGCCCACAAAAGGGCGCTGCGTACCTACGTTCGGGCCATTGAAACCCATTTTGCCCGAAAAGGATGGACGGCTCCCGAGCTTTTTGTGTATTTGGTTGACGAGCCGGATTTTAAATCCTATCCCCAATTGAAGGCCATGATCCGCGATCTGGGTCAGGCCGTTCACGAGGGGGGCTCCCGGGTAAAAAACATGGCCACGGTTTCTCCGGGATTGAACCCCGACCTGATCGGAAGCGTGGATATCTGGGCCACGACCGGGGGAACATACTGGGTGCCGTCGATGCAGGCGCGGCAGGCAAAGGGGGAAAAGGCCTGGTTCTACCAGGAGCACGAGCCGTTTGTGGGAGGGCAATGCCTGAACCAGAACGGCCTGTCCCTGCGAACCTGGCCCTGGATTGCCAAACGGTACGGTGTGAACGGCATTTTTCTCTGGGTGGGCGATTTTTGGCCGAAGCATGTGTACACCAATGCCCAGAACTGGAATGATTCGGATATTTCCAATGGGATCCTGTTTTATCCGGGAAACCAGCTGCCACAAATTCATTTTCCGGCAATTAACGGGCCGGTTAGTTCTTTTCGAATGAAAGAGCTTCGGCGGGGGATGCAGGATTACGCCTATTTTCAATTGGCCGGGAAAGAGGCGGATCCCGTCGTGAGAAGCATAATTCGTTCGGCGCTGAATCCCCGGGAAATCAGCCCCTACTGGGACTGTCCCCGGTGGGCCAAACCGGGGGATTGGAGCCACAATCCTGAAGACTGGGAAAACGCCAGGCGGGAGCTGGCCCGGATAATTCTGGAAAAAGGTCACTAAATAAAATGGGGGGGAACCCCCGTTCATAAAAAATATAACGGGTTGCTTGATTCGGATGAATCCCAAAAAAAGGGTGGAGTGGAGAGATGATTAAAAAAACTGTTTTATTTGTACTCATTACAGGAATTCTGGTGCCCGCTTGTCTTTTGGCACAATCCAACAGCCTGCAGCCAAAACGGGCATTTGTACTGCAGCCGGGAGATGCCATTTCGATTACGATCGTCCCGGATGGAAATGCAGCCGATCGAGTGGAGCGAACCATAATTATCCGTCCCGATGGAAAGGTCAACCTGCCGCTGTTGGGAGATGTTCAAGTCGCCGGATTCACTCCCAACCAGGTGGACCGAAACGTCACCCAAAAGCTCAAAGCCTTTATGTCCAGTGCGGAGGTGACGGTCAATGTCACGAGTTTTGGGGGACATCGGTATTACGTGATCGGGGAGGTTCGGAATCCCGGTTACTTTCAACTGGGCAAGCCCATTACCGTCCTGGACGCGGTGCAATTGGCAGGGGGAGCAACCACTCACGCCAGTTTGAATCATGTGAAAATTGTGCGAGGCGATCCAAAAAATCCCGTAATTATTCGCGTAAAACTCAAAGATATTCAAAAAAGGGGGAAGAATCAGACCAATTATTTTTTGCAGAATCAGGATGTTGTGGTGGTTCCCTCCACACTTTGGGCGAAGACAGGATACTTTTTCAGTAACCTTTTATTCCCGTTCCGGGATGTGATTGCCTTGGTGCTTTCGGCCCTTGGAACACTTTACTTTGTACGGCGGTAGGGGAGGTCATTCCGATGAGGATTGTATTTGAAGGCGTGTTCTGGTTGATCATTTTTCTAACGTTTTACACCTATTTGGGTTACCCGCTGATTTTGATGCTTATTTCGCGGGTAAAAAAATGGAATCCGGAGAAACACACACCGCTTTCCCGGGACAGTCAGCCGCTTTCTGAAAAGAGCCGGGGGATTCATTTAAGACAGCTGAATTGGCCGCGCGTCAGTCTCTTTATTCCGGCTTTTAATGAAGAAAAGATCATCCGGCAAAAGATTGAAAACAGCCTGGAGCTGGATTATCCGGCGGATCGGTTGGAAATTGTGGTTGCCAGCGACGGATCATTTGATCTGACCAACGAAATGATTCAATCCTATTCGGATTCAGAAATCTATTTTTACAAATACACGACCCGCGAGGGGAAAACCTCCCTGATTAATAAAACCATCCCCAAATTGACAGGTGAAATTGTTGTGATGAGCGATGCCTCGGCCATGCTGGACAAGTCGGCCTTAAAGGAGTTGGTGAAGAATTTCACGGATCCGAGGGTGGGCGCCGCTTCCGGGGTGTACAAATTTGAAAAATGGGATGCCTCCGTTCGGGGGAAGGGAGAATGGCTCTATTGGAAATACGAAACTCACATCAAAAAAATGGAAAGCCGGATTTATTCGGTGATTGGAGCCCATGGGGCACTTCTGGCATTTCGGAAAGAGTTGTTTGAACCCCTTCCGCCCGAGGCCATCAACGATGATTTTATTATTCCCATGCGGGTTCTGGAAAAGGGAAAACGCGTGGTGTACGATCCGAAAGCCGTTGCCAGCGAAGAGACGTACAGTGACAGCTTTGGCGATTTCAACCGCCGGTCGCGGATTTTTGTGGGAAATCTCCAGCAGATTCTCATTCTTAAAAAACTGCTTAATCCCTTTAGGGGATGGCCGTCTTTTGAATTCTGGTCGCACAAAGTCCTCCGGACGCTCAGCCCGTTGTTTATTGTGGCCCTGTTTTTTGTGAATCTTCCCCTGACGGGGGGATTTTACCGGCTCACCCTGCTGGCTCAAGTGTCCCTGTACGGATTGTCGTTTGTAGGGGTGATTTTCCAGAA
>JAADHR010000168.1:37751-39222 GCA_013151735.1 Calditrichota bacterium
TTCGGTGTAGTGTCTGCCCTTTTTGGCTATCTGAAATACATTTTCAAACTGCAAGCCGTTACTTGGGCCCGGGAGGAATAGAGGAATAATAGGTTTGCCCCCATGCGTGGCTATGTGACTATCGCGTCATTTTCTTTGACTTTCAACAGATACTGGTACAACGGGGCAAGCAGGAAAAAGGACGATGACAAATTCTCTACAAGGCGCTCACTGAAAAGTATCCTGTTGATACGCTTTGTGCACACAAAGTAAAGATTTCGTCGTTGATACCAATCTTGTATTTCTTCGGATTTTTCCTTGTTTATGATTCGCACATATTTTTCGCCTTCAATGTGAAACACATCCTGCTTTTTGTAGAGCGCGATGACTTTCTCGAATTCTTCCGGTTTTTTATCGATACGTTGGCGAACTGAACTCATGGTGTTGGGTGACGCCCCGTAAAACCCCATGCCAAACCGGTATGAATCGGCGGAGAGCTCAAAAAAATAGGCCGGGGAATTTCGCCAATCCTTTCCGGGCCGTTTGAATGTTATCCATGCTGTTGTTTTGTAGGGGGACTTGTTTTTTGAAAATCGTGTATCCCGGTATATCCGCGATATCGTCCTGTTAATCGCTGGAGTTACGTCAAAATGGGGATCTATGATGAGCATAAAATGGCCCAGATCATTTACCAAACATCTCAGCGGGTCCACCAGAAAACGAACGTAAACCTCCCTGTGCGCTTCGAACCAATCCTTATTGTTATTCGTCTGTAAGGCCTTTAAGAATGAGAATGTCTCATTAGAGAAACCTGTAAACCGGGATATCTTTTTCATGGCTTCAGATCGTTTGAGAATTGGTCGGCACGAACCTGCCACTGTCCGTTTTCTCGTATGAAGGTGAACATCTCTCTCCCGTTCCTTTTCGGTGTTTTTTTACTTTTGGTTTTTGAGCTTGCTGCAGCTGCCGAGCCGTGCCCTGAGCCTGTTGAAGGGCCAACCGAAGCAGCCGGGACCTTCCAAAAAGCGCGGAGTTCAATTTAGCACCACGATGAATCGTGGTGATGGTTCAACTGGATATGGAATTGTACAGTCACCATGCTTCAGCATGGTGTGAACCTTTCGTACCTACGGCACTTAAGTTAATGAGGCATCATATTCACACCAAACCTTTCGCACCTGACGGTGCTCCCATATATGAATTGGCAAATCCTTAATTAGCAGCAATAAATACAGTCCCGTAGGGACGGTAGGTTTGTAGCCAATAAAAAAAGAACAATTAAAAAGTCCCGTAGGGACGATAGGTAAATGACTTTATTTTTACACAGCCTCTAAAGCTCGGGGCACGTCAGCTCAGGGTGCAGCCTCCTACTAATTATCGGGTCGGCAACACAGGGGTTGTCCCCTGGTTCGCCGGTTTAAATCCGCTATTTTGAAAAGTTCTAAAGCGGTTTCGTCGTTTTAATGGCACAACTTTTTCACACCACGATGAA
>JAADHR010000169.1 GCA_013151735.1 Calditrichota bacterium
GCTTAAATTTTGTCCATCGATTTGTACCACGTGACGCCCCGCACCTTGAATCCCCCTGCAAAGAAGTTTCACTTCCTCTCCCAAACTGTTGAACAAACGGAGGGTTACCTTTTCCCTTATTGGGAGAATATATTCCACATTCGTTACCGCGTTAAACGGATTGGGCCAATTCTGAGAAAGCCACATGCTTCGCGGGGAGGAAGTCGGATTCTCATTAACCGCACCTATGATAATAGTTTGAAAATTGAGGTAGATGTCAGATTGATTGCCATCCCATTCCTCCAAGGCAAGGGCAAAATTGAAATCCTGTGTTCCGGAAATGGAAATGTGTTGAATCGAATTCTTTCTGGAAAATACTTTAAAAAAATAGTTGTTATACCCTATCATATAGAGTTGATCAGGTACGCTATCGGACTGACACACCAGAAAATACCAGGGCACCAGTGTCAGAACGCATCCACCCAAGTCCAAATTGTTGGAAGTCAGGATACACTTTGAACAGGCAAAGGAGTGCTCGAAATCGAAATTGCTATGGAATACCAATGAATCCTTATCAAATGAAAAAATCCTGGATTTGAAAGTTGTTCCATCCAGCCAGGCAAGAGCAAGTGTATTGGAAGCGGAGGCGGCGGGATCGACCGCCTCGCTTATATTTAGCCCGGCAAATGAGCGACGGCCCCGGATTCTGGCCAGTTCAACGGGTCCTTCCCACTTTTGTTTCAAACGTGAATAATAAATGACTTGTATTTTCAAAGAATCGGGTGAAAACAACTCATCAAAAGCAAGCCAAAGGTTCTCCTGAAAATCCATGCGGGGGTACAGGTGCGCAATTTCACTTGAGCCGGTGTAAAGTTTTTTTCGGTGGACCCAGTGAAACGTCGAATCCATTTCTGCTGAATAAATACTTTTCCCCGAAATCCAAAACAGGCGGTTGAACCGTGCATATTCAGAACTCTCCTCACGCGAATGCGTGGCAAAAAACGCCTCTTCCGAAACATTTAGTGAATCCGAGGTCACTTTCTGCGGAGACGACCATACGGAATCCCTAAAGACCGAATAAAACAGAGAAAAAATCCCGGCTTTTTTCTGCCTCCAGATGGCCACCGGATAATCGGCGTAATATTCAATAAGCGGAGACTCAATTGTCTGGTTCTCCACTAAATCTGAAATAAGATATTTCTTGGAAAATTTAATTTGGGGCGGCTGGTGCAGAACACGCCTTACCTGAATGCGAATACCTACAATGCCTGCATTGCCTTCTCGGGTCGTTTTTTTGTACACCAGCCAGAGTGGAAGTGTTTTTTCGGTGTTTCCATCTTCAAAGCGAAAGGCCGCTTCATAAAGATAGCGCGTGAGATAGGGTTCCGTTTCGTTGATAGTGGAATCCGCTGCAATAGGAAAAATTTTAAAAGCTGATTGTGCGCGGGCGAGAAAAGGCAAAAGGACCAACGAAAGAAACACTGCCCAAATCATCTTTCCCATTTTAGCTCCTCCATAATGAGCATACTTTTATAGCGGTTCATTATTTCCAGCAGAAAACTGGATGCACTTTTTCTACCGCAACAGCAAAATTTTCAGCCGCTTAACCTGATTCTTCACCTGAACTACAACAAAATAGGTACCGGAGGGAACCATGTGGCCCCAATCGTCTGTGGCGTTCCACACGATCTCCACCGTACCGCTCTGGGGCACAGCCAGCCGCCACTGACGCACCTGCTGTCCCAGCACATTAAAAATCCGAAGCACCACCCGTTGGTGCCGCAATTTCAGAGGAATTTGAATTTTCAGCGTGGTAGCCGGATTAAAGGGATTGGGGTACGCTTCCAGCAAAAACAGTTGATCCGGCAAACGGCCATTTCCTTCGACCCCGGTGCCAGGTTGATTGTACCGATCATTGTTGTTCTGCGCTTGCTGAAGCTGCTTGTAATAGGCTTCGGCTTCCGGATTGGGCACCAAAAAGGCGGTGTACGCCGTGAGCACGCGCGAGCGCACACTTAGATCAATCATATTGTCCACCATCCAACTGCTCTGGGATTTGTGCGCCAATTCCTGCAAATGGTGCCCAAACCAGGCTGTCGCTATTTGCCCGGAACCCGGAAACACATCCGATGCCTGGACCTGAAATGTGCGCAATGCCAGGGTGTCTGCTGTTCGTCCAATCACGGTCACATCTGCCGGAAATGTCCCTTCAAACCGGCCGGTTTGAATCACGGGGAAATCCAGGGGATAGTAGCCGCGAAACAGCGAAAAAAGCTGTTTGTTGTACGAATAGCCGTTCTGAAAGCGCACCTGCACCTCCACTTCCTGGTAGTGGCTCACTTTCTCGAAAAACAGGGCGTCAAAAATGTTTTTCAAGGAATGAAATCGCAGGAAAAACAAATTTCCCCCCGTATCGCGCGTAAGGGCCGAGAGGAATGGGAAGGTCTCAATCATGTACCCGTGATCTTCCGTGTAACGAAGACGAGAGACGTTGTCCAGATCCAAAATGTGAAATTTAGTTCCGGCCGGAAAGTGAGATTCGATTTCCCTGGCGTAAGCCTGCCCGCCGGCCGTGGTTGTGGGAAGGTCGATTCTATTGGTAATCCAGACGACCTCACCGGGCGTGGCCTGTTTTTTCAGAAATTGCGTGCCTGCCGCAAACAACTCCTGAGAGCTGTTAAAGTGAAGAAACGGCCAGCCGGTACACCGGGCAAAAATCGTGTCCAGGTTGGCAGCCGTGCCCGCCAGCCAGTGCGTGCTGGCCTGAACAATATCGGCATAGGCCACAATAAGATTGACCGAATCTTGGGGCGAGAGCGCCTGCATCATGGATTCCTTCAAAGAGGAAAAAAGCAAATCGCTGGTCATGCCGGACGTATTGGTCACACTGTAATCAATTAAAATCAACCAGTTGCGCGGTGTACGCGAAATGGGCATCTCCGGTGGCAGGACGGCCATTTGGTAATAATGCCCTGTGCTGTCCGAGAACGTGGTCATAAAAAAGGAACCCGTTACAGGGGACGGCAAAACCAATTCCACAAACTGGTTGGCGTACGTGGGTAAAACGGCCCGGTACAGGGAATCTGTAACGTCTTTTTGGAACGTAACCCCAGGCGCTCCGATTAAATAAGGGGTTTCGTCCACGACCGGATCCGTGCGCACGTCAATCTCAAGGCTGTCTGCGCCACGCGGTGTACCCGTAATTTGCGGCAGGGGCAGCCAGGTCCGGAGGTGTCCTCCTGTAGGCCGTGCCGGAACCAAATATTGAATAAAAAATTTCTGCGCTTTCCCTCGCGTAATCGGGAACACCCGCATTTCGTACGGCACATTGCCGTTGGCGTCCGCCTTTCCCCGGGTCAAAATGGCGGGTTCCCGGTACCGGCTGCTCACCTCGCTGAACAAAAGCTCTGCCGTCCAGCGGTCCATGATGCGCGCCTGAATCAGGGAATCGTTGTACCAGAATTTCAAATCATGGACAATCGCTTCCTCGGGAAGCGTAAATTTCCACTGAAACTCCAGCTCAGTGTAATTCTTGAAAAACCAACTCTCAAAATCATAGCTTACAGAAAGATTCAAATTGTGTTCAATGTAGGCTCCGCGCCGGACAATCACATCCTTTACATGAGTGATGTTGACATTGGCATCGCGGATGTGGGGGTAACCGGCCTCGTACACGCTAAAATCGGCGGCAAACGCGCCGGTTGTGCCAAATAAGATCACCCAAAAAATCAAGAGCTTTTTCATCGTAGAACCCTCTATTTTCTATTCCGTTATTTTCCACTTTTTTTCGAAGATGTTGAAAAATGACTTCATTTGAGCAGAGTCACTTTTAGGCGTTGTTGAAACGTCCCAATTTTCCCGACAATCACATAAATGCCCGAAGGCAAAATCAATCCTTCAGTTGATTCGCCGTTCCATCGGAATTGCAGCCGGGTTGAACCGGAAGGCAGCTCAAATTGAAATGTTCGCACCCGTTTTCCGAGAAGATTGTAAATTGAAATTCGGGCCTTCTCTGTTTTTTTCAACATCGGAAAGGTGAGCTGTACTTCTGTGCTTAAATTAAAGGGATTGGGAAAGGCAGCCAGGTCAAATCGCGTCGGTTGATTTTCGGCCACCGCTTTTTGGGACTGCGTGGTGTCCACTTCAACCAACCGCTTGAATCCCACCAGACCGGAGGGCCCCGGAATCACAAATCCATTGTACGGACTCAAGAAATGGTATTTCGTCGCTATTTGGCCAATTTCTTCAATGGTAGCCTGGCTTTGAGGTTCTTTCAAGAGATCTTCCACATGGAGGCCATGCCACATCGTCGCCAGCAATTCCGGGTGAGGGCTGTTGAACGTATCGGTAATGGTTACCGTGTGTTTGTAAAGATGACCATCAATTTTCCCGAAGTAATCAATCGAAAAGGGACGATTCCCCTGGTAGCGTCCGATTTCAACATATGGCCAGGCAATGGGAAAGTGGGTTCGTCCGCTATTGAGTAAAAACCGGCTTTCGTGAAAACCGCCCTGCGGCAGAGCATCCACTTCCACTACATCCAGCGCCGGAAAAAAGACATCCGCCAGGGCGTCACGAAGCTGCCAACTGTTCAGATCTCTCGCTTTTACGACCCCGCCATGGCTCAAGCGGGCCAGGTTTTCGTAAAGATAATCATTTCCAAAATAGGCCTTATTATTGATCCAAATATAATACTCCCAATCATAGTTTGCACAATTAAAAATACGGAAACTCACAGCAGGTTTTATCTGGCGAAGACTCAAATCGATAATTTCGTTGGCCACACTGAGCGGTTTAGAATGCTTGTTCGCACTGCTAAAAAGCCAGATTTCACCCGCAACATTCTCCCGGTTAAAATAATCTTTGGCCGCCCGTAACAATTGAGGAAGCGTTGAAAGGTAAGGCTGAGGCGCCTGAGTGATTTCATTAAAAAGCTGTTCCACTGTTTGATCCGTAGCCGGGACAAAATGTTCGCGTAACGTTTTGGGGACAAAATCGGTCAATAAGACGTTTATCGAATCTAACTCGGTAAGCCCTGAAATCGCCATGACCTTAAATTCGTTGAGCAACTGGGTTCGAGAAAACTTGGATGGAATATTCTCGGCCAAATCATAAATAATCAAAATATGTCGGGGGTTTCGTTCTGTTGGAAGCAACGGTGGGGTAAGCATAAGCGAATAATAGGCACCGCTTTCATTTTCAAATATCCGAAGCTCGGGTCCTTTTGAAAGTGGTCGAAACCAGCGGATGCCAATGTTACTGTAAAAATTGATTTTTCTCGCCGGGATAGAGGTTTTCCACTTACCTCCCACTTTTTCAAAAGGGAAGTTGGCTTCACTGTAAATTCCATAGATAATTTTGGGTTGTGCGGAGGGAAAATCGTGGTCAACAAAATAAAAATTAACAGGAATACTGCAGTGATAGGTGGGACAGGACTCAAAAAAAGAGGACAGGGGAATAGCTGTGCGCATTTGCCAGATTCCGGGTGTGGCGCGAATGACATATTTTACGCGAAATGTAAAATCTTTGTCCCGATAAATAGGGGAAAGACGCATCTCGTATTTTGAAACCGACTTCCCATAATAGTCCCGCTGAATGACTTTCCGAAGCAACAGACGCAGATCGGATTTAGGCGTTTGCTCATAAATTTCTTCTGCCTTAAATAAATCCGTAGGTTTTGCGTCGATCCATTGGGTTCCATCGAAAAGACCCGCAGAAATTAAAACCGCCCCTTTCGGTAATTCAAACGGGATCTTGACTTGAAAGGGCTGATTCGTCGGACACTGCCAGGATGAACAGACCATTCGAGCACGCGTTTGGATTTCAACCTGGGAAAGGGGACCAGAATTTTCAACGGAAACAGTCATTCCCATGGTGTCAAAATAATACCAAACTTCGTGAGGATTATTTAATCCAATAGCAACAAAACGCCCCGCTTGTGAAGGAACAGCAAGACCCAACAACAAAATTGAAAGAAGGAGAATTTTTTTCATGATGCCTCCCTTATTAAATAAGAAAACCGAACAAATAAAAAGAACAGACGCAGGTGGTTTGAAAACTGGTTTTATGAGGTCACATTTGCTTTTTTTCCGCTTGAAACATACCCGCTTTTGGGATCGAATATTGCAGGAAAAGGTTTCAGAAAGAATAGGGACTTAAGGGAAAAGGAATCCTGTTTTTAGAATTGGAACAGACGGCATCATGATCATTCACTTTTAACACAGAAAGAAACGGTTCAACCAGCCTTAAGAATCTCGTTGTCATTCAAGCGGCTCACCTTTAATCTCATTTTTTATTTGAGAAATAATAAGGAAAACCCGCTGAACAATAAAAAGGCAGCACTTTCACGAACCGGTTGTTCATGAAATCCATGGATGCCGCGAAAAGTTTTTCGTGAATGAACTGCTTGTTGTGAATGTGTTACCGGGGATAGGTACCTGCAATAAAATCATGGAGATAGTGAATTTCATAATGCGCTTCGTGCAGTTGATTTTTCACCAGATCCCCAATTGAAATAATACCAATTAATTTCCCGTTTTCAAGAACAGGAATGTGGCGTATCTTGTTTTCAGTAACAATGCCCATAAGATAATCGGTACTGTCTTCAGGTGTGGCGACAATCACTTCGGTGGTCATTACATCTTTGACCTTTGTGTCTTTGAGTTGTTCACAACGGCGGGCCAACAATCGCAAAATGTCTCGTTCGGAAATAATCCCGAGCATGGTTTCTTTTTCCACAACAGGCAACGCGCCTACCGAGCGGGTAGCCATAACACGCGCGGCCTCATAAAGTGATGCTTCAGGCGAAATGGTTATTAATTCCTTGGATTTCTTTTCGAGAACAGTTCTTACGGTAGACATTTTTCCCTCCTCCATTCACATTCTTATAATAGCAGGGAATGCCCTGCCATTTATTAACAGTCTATTAAATCTTCTCACCTTGTGTTTGATGAAAAATCATTCATTATTAATAAAATACGATATTTTTCATTGAAATAACACTTAAAAAAGAAAATTTTTCATTAATTGATAATAATTTATTAAGAATCTTGTGGTTAAAATCACGGAATATTTAATGTTTCTCGTCAAAGATAAAGGATAAATTCGATAAAAATCCAGTGTATCGGGAGAACAGGGCTATAGACTTTGCGGATAAATATCTGACGCTGCGCCGGTTATGCTTGTGACTGAAACCTTTCGATTTTTTCGATGCGATAACGGATAGCCCCTGCAGGAACGTGTATTTCCACCTCTTCGCCTTCTTTTTTCAGCATTAATTGGCGAACAAGGGGAGTTTCATAGGAAATAATATTATTGTCCACATCGGATTCAATGGGGCCCAATATTGTGTAAATATCCAGCTGGTTGGTATCCAGATTGCGTAAATGAACCGTTTTACCGACGGTTACCAGTCCGTCCGGCAGGTCCATATTTTCAATAATCTCGGCGCCCTGAATAAGTTCGCCCAATTCCTGGAGGCGTCGGGCAATTAGGTGTTGTTGCTGTTTGGCCGCGTCATACTCTGCATTTTCGCGTAAATCGCCGTGGGCAGCCGCTTCTCCCACCTTTCGGGCGATTTCTCCCCGGAGTCTTTTTTGAAGCGTTTCAATTTCACTCCGAATTTTTTCGTAACCCGCATGCGTCATATAGTTTGGCATAATGACTTGATCCTCCACGTGATATCTTGCACAAACACACTTTCTAAAGAAGACACACAAATTATTTTCGTAACGATAGATAATCTCATTTAACTTACACAATCTGATCTATATAAAAATAGGACATTGTATCCACAATATCAATAAAAAAAGGGAGGCTTTTGAAAAGCCGCCCTTTTAAATTTAATTATACGGCAAAAAGCATCAGTGAACACAGCTAAAGGAAAAAGCTGCTTTTTTATTCCCAAATGGACGCGGTGTAACATCTCATTTAACAGGTATTAGGTAGAATCCGTCCATTTCTGACCCTCCCTCCGGCCCCCTCCCTGAGATCGGGGAGGGGGAGTCAAGGGGTGGGTTCAAAAGACCGGGTTCT
>JAADHR010000170.1 GCA_013151735.1 Calditrichota bacterium
GTCAAAGGGGAAACTCGCACGGGCGTTGATATTCATGTGGATTTTTCAACCTTTCGACCATAGGAAATATGCGGATGAATGTGCAATTGATGAAAACCATTATAAAGGGTATTTTGGGGGGTGGCGTGTTGGTTTTGGCGCTGTTGGGTTCTGCAAACAGTCAGGCTCAGACAACCGGAAAAATCTCCGGAACGATTCGTTCGGCAAAAGATCGCACCCCCCTGCCGGGCGCCGATGTGATCATTGAAAGGACTGTTCTGGGAGCCAGCGCTTCCCGGACGGGAAGATTTCTCATCGAAAAGGTTCCGGCCGGAGTCTATTCGCTGCGGATTTCAATGATGGGCTACAAAACAGCGCGGATTAAATCCGTAAAGGTATTTTCCGGAAAAACCACGCGGGTGGATATTCTCCTGCGGGAGGATGTGGTCCAAATGGACCCCGTGGTGGTGATTGCGAGCAAACAAGCCCAGGAGCTGCTGAAATCACCGGTAAGCGTGGCCGTGATTCAGTCCAAAGAGATTGTACGCCGCGGTGTGGTGGATGTGATGGGTGCCGTCAGCGAAATTCCCGGAGCGCTGTTTGTGGGGAATCAGGTGAATCTTCGGGGATCGTCCGGATTTTCCTACGGGGCGGGCACGCGCGTGATGTTTTTGATTGATGGCGTCCCGGTGCACGCCAGCGATTCCGGTGAAATCAATTGGGATTTGGTCCCTTTAATTGACATCGACCACATTGAGGTGATCAAGGCAGCCGGTTCCTTCCTGTATGGCGGAAATGCACTGGGAGGGGTGATTAACATCATTACAAAAAAGCCCACACCCCAAACCCGCGTGGCGTATCGCGTCAACTGGGGTGTGTACGACCGGCCGGCCTACAAACAGTGGGAGTGGACCAGCCGAAACCGCTACTACGACGAGCGGGGATTGCATTACAATCGTCAGGATTTAAGCTTCAGCAAACGGGTGGGGAAATTGGGCATTCGCCTCACGGCCAGCCGGTACGTTTCCACCGGTTACATGATGGTCGGCTTTTTTCACCGAATGACCTTCACCGGTAAATTTCATTTCGCATTTACACCCAATACGGACCTTACGGTGTTCAGCACCTACATGCGGGACAATCGGGGCGAGCCGGTCATGTGGCGGGATCAGGCGCACGTTTTTTTGCCAATGGATGCTGAAATGGAAACCAACCGCATTCACATAAAAAACGGGACGATGTACGCAAAACTGCGGCATGTCTTTTCTCCGAAATTTACCGGAAGCTTCCGAATCTCATTAAATGATGTTTTGTTGGGGAATCAATACAACCGGCCCGGGGAATTTTTCCCGGCCGTGGGTCCGGGGATGGAAGCATCATTTGATTGGATTCCCGCCGAGAAACACGCTTTTTTATTCGGAGTGGAATACAAGATTGATCAGGGGAAAAACAAATGGATTGGTGAACACAAGGGCGTGAATATCGGCCCGTACGTTCAATATCAGTGGCAGCCGATACCCTTGGTCAAAGTAACATCCGGTCTGCGTCTGGATTCGTACAAACTGGATCAGCGAAAAACGGAGATCCAGCTCAGCCCGCGTCTGGCCGTCAATCTGCTTCCGTCGGCGAATGTGGCTTTTCGCGCGTCTGTGGGCAGGGGATACCGCGTTCCCACGATTATGGAGCGTTTCCTGACCCTCAGTTTAGCCGGATTTGAAGTGATGCCCAACCCTGAGCTGAAAGCCGAGCGCTCGTGGTCAACCGAAATGGGTGTGCGCAGTAACCTGACATCCAACTGGTATGTTGACCTTGCGGTTTTTCAAAACGATTTTTGGGACATGATTGAACCGACCATTGATATAACGTCCAATTCAATCCAGTTCTTGAATATCAGCCGGCCCCGCATCCGGGGGGTGGAATTTACCAGCGAAGGGCGTTGGTGGCACAATCACCTGGGGCTGGATGTCAGCTTCACGCTGATGGACCACAAAGACCTGGTTACGGGAAAGCGCCTGTTTTATCGGCCCCGAAGAATAGCGACGGTTATTCCCTCGCTGCGTTTTTGGAAGAGTGAATTACAGGTGGAGTTCGACTATTCCAGCCGGGTCGATCGGGTGCAGGTTTTCCCGCTGGACGAGCGGGTGCCCCGAAAGGTCTGGAATATCCGCTGGGTTCAGCGTATCCCTCGTAAAAAACTGACATTTGTGTTTGAGGTTAACAATTTATTCAACTACAATTACACCATGCGGGAGCGGTATCTGGAACCCATTCGCAATTTCAGACTGGGAATGACCGGGTATTTCTGAACCGCTTCGGAGGTTTGAATGATCCCTTTTGGAGAGCATTCAAATTGCGTAGGGAAAAACGACCGTTGTTTGACAGGTGAAAGTTCGTGCTCATTTGTGGGCAATTTATTAGGGGGATATTTAAACATTTCAGGGAGGAAAATATGAAAAAAACGGTTTTTATCTGGATCGTGATTGTACTGTTTTTTGGCATAAATCAGGCGTATTCTCAGCCCAAAGTGGGTGAGATTCTGGGAAGCCGGGGGAAAGGTGTGGTGATTAAACTGGGGCAGAAGGATCACATTCAAAATAATCAAGTATTTGATATTTATCGGGATGTCATCAAAAACGGAAAGCGAAAGCGGATAAAAATCGGTCGTGTTCTGGTGATTAAGGCGTATGAAAACATTTCCGTGGCAAAGATTCAGTCGCTCAAAAAAGGAATTGTTATTCGGAAGGGAGATATTGCCGTGCGTGTTCCTCCCTCCTTTTTTTCGGATTATTTCGCAAAGGGAAACCTGCAATTTTCCGGGAGTGTGGGCATGGCCAAATTGTATTTAACGGATTTTAACCGATCGTTTGTAGCCTACGCCTCGCAAAATCTGGTCAATGCAAAAGAGAAGAAAATTCACTCGGGAACCCTTTTTCGGGGACGATTAAAAGCAAGGCTGCCTCATCGACTCACGGCCATTCTGGAGGGGGAGTACCTCTCCACGTCAACGGCTCTGAATGCTGTGAATCAAAACCGGGTGGCCGTGGCCCTCAAGCGCGTTCTGGAAACCTGGAGCGGGAGCGTAGGCCTGGCGTACAGTTTGTGGCAGACGCAACGCTGGGAGCTCTTTACCGGCGCAAAAGTCGGGCTTCTGAAAAGCGATATTAAATTCCTCAACGCTTTTGGCAACGGATCGTACAGAAACAGCTATTTTGAAGAATGGAACACCAGCTCCGGACTTTTTGCCGGACTGTCTTACTCCCCCACACATCTGTTTTCCGTAACCCTCGAAGGCGGTTACGACGCTCGAAATCTCGGGCACCTTTCCGGCTATTCGTACCAAAATGGCGTGAAACTGGAACATGTGATTGCCCGGGCGCCCGACAACCACGCCATTACAACCGATCTCTCCGGATTTTCAACGACACTCGGCATGAGTGTCCGATTCTGAAAAATTCACAGTCCCCGGCACGTTCGATGTGCCGGGGAAGTGTGAGGTTTTGACTTCTTACTTGAATCTTCCCGTAATTTTTTGTACTTTTAATCAATCCGTTTTTACGAATCATGAACCCTCATTCAGGCACATTTTAATGATTAAACTTCGCTTAACCTTTGGCGAAAAAGCGGTTCCCGGTTTCCTGACAAAAGAGAATCCACACCAATTTGTGGAATTGTACGAGCTTTTCGGATTCCCGGAACACGTAACTTTTTGGGCGCCCGCTTCCCTTCCGGAAGACGTCATCAACCCCTTCGAAGCAGCCTTTCGGGAAAAAGGGAAACAGGTGAAACGCGTTCGGGTTGCGGTTCCGGTCATTTCCGACCTGGCAAGTTTAACACCCATTTTGGGCCGGTTGGAACCCGGTACCTCCCTTTCCGACCAGTCGATTATTCTTTTCGGCGGAGAGCGGCTTTTTAATGTTGTTGACTATTTATTCAGTTTGCTGAAAAGCAGACCGCATATTTTTCATTTACCCACGACACTGTCTGCTCAGGCGGAATTCCCCTTTTTACAACATTCTTTTTTATTCGATGGAGCTGTTCCCAACCGCTTTAAACCGCAGGGTGTGTTCCGGGAAATGGTCTGGGTCGATGTTCACACGTTGCAGTTTTTGCCTGAGCCGGCCTACCAAATGGGACTGCTGACCCTCGTTCGGTTGGCCACGCTTCTGGATCGACAGCTTTTTGTTTTTCTGGAAGAAAACGTGCCGCAGCTCCTTTCCAGAGATTCCGATACGCTTTTACAGGTTCTTTATAAGATTTACCAGATCAAAAAGAGCGTTCTGTTTCCCACGGAATTTCATCAAATCCTGGAACGATTTTTTACGGAGCCCCTCATTAGTTTTTGCGGCGTGCTGGGTACGCAGTGTCCCGATTTTTCTCCCCGTCAGCTTTACCTGTGGGATATTCTCTGGCGCTGGCACTACAGCCTGGAGATTGGCAAGGGGGATGCCATGGATTTCCGGCGGCTGCGGGCGCTCTTAAAATCCCTGAAATTATCCGTGCGTGTTTCTCCGGAAATAGAGTCGTGTTTAAAAAGAGTAACGGATTTCCCCGGGGAGGCATTGCCTAAAGAAGTCGTTTTACCGCGAGCTTTTGGAAAAGTAACCCTTCAAGTCGATTTCGATCGGGCGTTGTTCCGCCAATCGCTTGAGGCGGTGGGGCGGATTTTTACGAAAGCCTGATCGGCCTAAGAAGAAGATCGGGCAGGACTAATTCGTGATCATTTGAGAAATTCGTGGGTAAAAAATCTTTTCAGAATGGACTTCTTTAGGCTTTCTCATAATTCTTAAAGGAAATCGATGGAAACGTCATTAGTAGGCAGTTTAAAGCGTTTAGCCAAACATTCGGTCATTTACGGAATCGGGCATATTGTAACCCGCTCTATTGGCTTTCTTTTGCTCCCCTTGTACACCAACTATCTGCCGACAGACGAGTACGGGCGTGCCGCGCTGATCTTCACATTTTTGGCGGTCATGAATGTGTTTTACAGCTACGGCATGGATGTCGCGTTTTTGCGCTACTACGTGCTGCAGGAGGATCGGGATGCCCGAAAACGCTTGTTTTCAACGGCTTACACCTCTGTAGCGCTGGTGGCCCTTTTCTGGACCCTTCTCATTGAACTTTCACCGGAGGCTATTTCAAAAATCGTGTTCGGAGGGCGCTCCTTCCCCGAACTGATCATCCTTTCGGGGGGAATTTTGCTCTTCGATGCCCTTTCCGTGATTCCCTTTATTTTGCTGCGCGCCGAAGAAAAATCCATCCAGTTCACGGGCTTGAAACTCATAAATGTGGTCATAAATCTTTCGGCAAATGTTTATTTAATCGTTTATTTGCACCGAGGCGTCGAGGGAATTTTTCAGGCGCAGGTCATTACCTCGTTTTTAACCTTCCTTCTGGTTTTGCCGATTATCCTGAAAACGTACCGCTTTAATTTCCTCTGGCAGACGGAATCCCTTCTTCTGAAATTTGGACTGCCGTACATTCCTTCCGGCCTGTCTGTGATTATCATGGATTTGATCGATCGCATCATTCTCGATCGGAAACTGGGAGATGCGATCACCGGAATTTATTCGGCGGGTTACAAATTGGGGATGATTATGGCACTTTTTGTGGCGGCGTTTCGATTTGCCTGGCACCCGTTTTTCCTCTCCACGTCCAAACAGGACAATGCAAAGGCTGTTTTTTCAAAGGTGTTAACATATTTCTCGCTCGGCGGAACCTTTGTGTTTTTAACGATTGCCCTTTTTATCAACGAAATTGTCCGAATTCGGATTTTGGGAAAAACCATTTTTGGGGAACAGTACTGGGGCAGTACGATTATTGTGCCCGTGATTATGCTCTCGTACCTGCTCTACGGTATTTACGTCAACTTTCTGGTGGGAATTTACCTGAAAAAGAAAACCTCTTACCTGCCCCTGGTGACGGGTTCCGGTGCGGTTGTGAATATCGGATTGAATCTGCTCCTCATTCCCGTCATCGGGATGATGGGGTCGGCCTGGGCCACATTCGGTGCCTATTTTGTGATGGCAGTTCTGCTGTACCTGATTGCTCAAAGATCCTATTTTATTTCCTACGAGTGGCTGCGTTTGGCAAAAATCGCCCTGGCCGGAGGGATCCTTTTTTTCCTGCCCCGTTGGTTTGCCGTGTTTCAGCCGGTGGGATTTCGACTGTTACTTTTGGCAGGATTTCCGCTCCTGTTGGCCCTTCAGGGCTTCTTTACACAGTCGGAATGGAAATCCCTGAAAAAAATTGTGGTAAGAAATTAGAAGCTTTCTGAAAGCAATCCTGTTTTTGATTCGGTCAAATTTAAGCGATTTAAATGAAAATAGAGTCCTGTTTTTGGGATCGCGAATGCGCGAATAATTAGTTAGACGGATAAAAAATGTCCACACGAATTGATGAAAAGCGGTTAAGACACTTTTACGAAGAGGTGGGGGAAAAGTATCCGGAAGAGGAAATTGTGTATCACACCCTGCGGGGAAAACTCCGGAAGAAATTTGTTATGAATTTTGTCCGGCAGGCTCAGGGGCGTTTCCTGGATGCGGGCTGCAACACGGGAATTTACCTCCGGGAATACCAGAACGGCGATGCCATTGGCGTGGATCTGGCGCATTCGGTTTTGAAAAAAGCCCGGGAGCGCCTGTACAGGAATCATTCGAATCGTGTTTTTTTTGTGGTGGGAAGCGCCGAGAATCTTTTCTTTCTGAAAAGGCATTCCATCGATTCCTACCTCTGCTCGGAGGTTCTGGAACACGTCTTTCATCCGCAGGCCGTTTTTGACGGAATCGCACACGTGCTTCGGCCGGGCGGCCGCGCGCTGGTCACCACACCGAACTATCGCAAAAATAAGCCTCAATGGATTGAAACAGGAGAGTTGAAAAAATTTCAAATTGACGGAGATGAGTATTTTCACACGGCCTACCGTCCGGAAGAAATGGCAGCGATGGCCGAGAAAGCCGGATTGCGCGTGCTGGAGCAGGGAACCCTGGAGTGGGAAATCAAGTACGCGACCAAAATTCCCGTATTGATTCTGTGGAGCATTCGCTGGTTGAACCGGCATCTTTTCAATCATCCGAGAATAGAATCCTGGAATTTGAGCCTGTTTGAAAAATTGTCCAATCTGTTTTATGCGGTTGGGCATTTCACCCGGCTGGAAAAAATCGTTCGCTTTATGATAAAAGAAGGCGTGCGGTCCTATGTTGTTTTGACAAAAGAGTGAGTATTTTTTTTCACGTAAACTACAAATGTTCAACCCACTTCGTGGGTTTAATTTTTGCAGTAACTGTCAGTGGTGTTGTATGGAATGAATCTCTTACCCAAACGATTTTTTTTAAAAGAGCACACAAAATGAAAAAAGAAATAATTGACGT
>JAADHR010000171.1 GCA_013151735.1 Calditrichota bacterium
TAAATCGTTAATCATCAATCATAAATCGTTTTTTTGTCACTTTGAATTCGGATTTCAGATTAACGATTTGAGACGGAAGAAGTCGACGAACCGGAACACTTCAAAAATCGTAAATCGTTAATCGTCAATCGTCAATCACTAATCATCTTTTTTCTCGGTCGTCTCGACGTTTGCTTGCCTCCTGGCAGGCCCGGGAACCGGGCGAACGCTCAACGATCGGATGCTTCTCATTGGGCAATGATCAATTGAAAAGGCTAATTGCCAATCTTAGAGAACCGAGTAACAGATGGACATCAATGTTTCATTTGTGCAACAGGCAGGTAGACAATAATAGACGTGCCAACCCCCTCTTCCGATTCAATCTCAATATGGCCCTGGTGGTCGTCCACGATTTTCTTAACGATCGTCAATCCCAGCCCCGTGCCTAAATGGGTGCCTGTTGTGAAGGGGCGAAAGAGTTTTTCCCGTAGATTGGGTGAAATTCCCTTTCCCGTGTCCAGAATTTCAATGGCGATATAATCCCGGGCAGGTTGATTGTGTGATGTAAATTGCAAATTCGGTGCCAGACTTGTTGAGAGCGTAATGGTACCTCCCTGCGGCATGGCATTGATGGCATTGCTGATGAGATTTTCCAGAAGGATTTGCAATTGTTCCTGATCCACAAGAATAGCAGGTAGATTGACTCCCGGCTTCTGTATGAGTTGAATATCCCGGGGCCATTCGATCATACCAGAGGAAAGAAATTCCCGGATGAAGGTGTTGATATCGGTGGGCTGGAGCATAACTTTTTCCACATCCACAAATTTCATGAACTGCCGGGTCATCCGCCGAAGGGATTCGATTCGATTGATAATGCGCCGGGTGTAGGGCTCATACAATTTGGCTCGTTTGGGATCCTGGCGCTTGTACTCCATTTCCAGTCGCTGCTGTGTGAGCAAAATGCTGGTGAGCGGATTTTTGATGTCGTGGGCGATGCGCTGGGCCATGGCAGCCCAGGCTTTCGCGCTTTCAAGCCGATTTTCAACGGAAAGATCGAAGAGAAAAATCAGCCAGTACGGACGGCTTTTACCCGGATAAAATACCGGTTCGGCCGCTGCGCGGAAGCGGTGGTCTGCCTCACGTAACGAAAAGGTTGTTTCCTGGCGGATGGGCTCTTCACCCGGAAGTTCAGAAAGGAATTGTTTGAGAGGCTGCCAGGTTTTGGATAATTTTTCCGGAGACAGGGGAAGGGCGTCCCCATTAAAAGCAAAAAGTTGTTGAGCTCTAAAATTGGCCTGTGAAATCCGTCCCTTGTGATCGAGAACGAACACGGGATTCTTGCGAAATCCAATTTCTTTTTCGATTAATTTTTCGTCAAACCGGCGCTTTTGGTTGATTTTTAGTGTCCACACCAAAAGCCCCAAAAACAAAAATCCGATGGACGCAAAAAGCAGCGGCCGGCCGTATGCGGATGCGAGATAATGGGGATTTCGAACCAGCCGAATCAATTTTGCATTTGCGCCATTTCTTTGAAAAAGCGCCAGCAGCGGCGTCTGATCGTGTCGGTGGTAAACCTGCGGGGAATGAATAAAAATGAGTCCCGGCAGTAAGGACAAAGCAGTTTTGGCCCGAACGTCTAAATCACTGCCCAGCCAGTAGTAAAAGTTATTGGATTGAACGAAGATTTCGTCCAGCCCGTCACCGTCCAGATCCTCACTGGTAAAAATCGAAGAAAACGAAAGATCAAGCTGTTTTTCTTTGATTTTTTCAAAATGGCTGTTCAGAATAACCATATGTCCGGTTTGATTGGATATCACAAATTCCTTGTCCGGTTTGCGGTCGAGTTGACAGACGGAAAAGCTCCAGGCGAAGGGATTGGCGTACGGGAAATTCCGGCGGCTAATCGGGTGTCCATTGGCAGGATTAATAATCTCAATACGGGGTTTAGAGTGGGCAGAATATTTATTGAAAATAACCAGAAGAACTTGCCTGGTTCCGTTTCCGTTGATATCCACAAAGTGACTTTCGACTCGGGTAAATTTCCCTCCGTAAATTTTTTCCCACAGGAGTTTTCCTTGAGGGTTCAAGAGGAATACAATCGAATGGTAATCATCTGTTCCATTGGCACTGTTGCCGTTGGAAGGAGCGGATGTTGCAAAAAGAATATTTTTTTCGCCAAGCTTATTTTTATTCAGAATAATTGGATTATTTGAAATAGCGGGGCCCACTTCATATTTCCATTTGAGCTGGAGCGTTTGGCCATCGTACACAAAAACCCCTCGCGGCGACCGGGCAAATCCCTCATTGGGAAACACCAGGATTTCTTTTCTTCCATCGTTGTCAATGTCAGCAAAACGAATGGCCGTAATTTGACCGTACCAGCGATAAGTTCCGCTTTTCGAAACCCGGGTTTTCCCGGAAAAAAGAAAAGCTTCCTTAAGGATGTTCCCTTTGGAATCGACAAAACGCAGGAAAGAGCTGTCGTTCCGGGTGTAGGCGGTGACAATTTCATCGATGCCGTCGCCGGTCCAATCGAAGTGGGTCACGAATTGAATGATTCCTGTAAAATTGATCTGGTCGATGATTTCAAAGTCATTATTCTGAAGAATAAATTGTGAGTGGTTCAGCGCTAAATCGCGTCCGAAACTTAGATATTCATCCCGGCCATCATGGTTGAGGTCCATGAAAATGCCATAGCCCTCAATTTCTCTGACGGTCTTAAAAATGTAAGGAAATGAGGGGGGAGTATCCTGCAGGTTTTGGGTGGGGCGGCACCCGCTGAAGATCAGGCTTGCCAATAAAAGCGACGCAGCAAGGAATAAAGGCCCGGGACAACATTCAGTTATTCGCTGCACAATGAGTAGACGATTAATCATTTTCCCTAACCCCAACTGTTGGGAATGTGCGTATCAATGTGAAAGGAAGGGTGAAGACATCAAAAAATAGGCAGAATCCCCAGTGCCCTTATGCTGCGGAGGTGATTTGGCGTTTTAGTCCAGCCAATATAAAATCCGCCCGCAGTTTTCGCAGGTGTACACCTCAATATTTTCCTTGCCGCGGGTGGTGAGAGATGTGGGGAGTTTCACAAAGCACCCCAGGCATGTGTTGTCTTGAACCGGAACCACCGCCCGTTTGTAGTGTTGGCGAAGGCGTTCATATCGACGAAGCAACGGCAATTGAATTTTCTGCGCCAATTCCTCGCGCATTTCCTTGAGTTTTTCTATTCCCTCCGTTTTGAAACCTAACTTTTCCTCTTCTTCATGTTCCTGGATCATGATATCTATATCCTGAAGTGCAACTAAGCACCGCAGTTGTCTTTCATCCATTTAGAAACCTCCTGCTAAAATATCAATGAGTTGATCAAAGGATTCACATCGGGTAAGCTGTTCCCGATTGCTTTCTTCTTTTAGAATTTCCACCAATTTCCCAAGAAAAGGCAGGTAGTTTTGATTGCTTTCATGGGGAGGAGCAACAATCATAAAAACCAGATGAACCGGTTCATCGTCAATGGCATTGAAGGGAATTCCGTTGACTGATTTTGCAAAAATAACAGACATGTCCTTGATGCTTAATGAGCGCCCATGAGGAATAGCAATGCCGTGCCCGATTCCCGTACTCCCCAAATTTTCACGCCGTTTCAGCATTTCCAGAATCAAACGTTTATCTTTGAGATCTTTGTGTTTCGAAAGTGTGTCAACCATTTCCTCTAATGCGTCATCCTTTGTTTTTGATTTCAACTCCGGGATGAACAGCTCTGGATGAAAATAACCGACAAATTCTTGAAAATCCATTGAATACTCCTAACTCGCCTACAGCGGATTTGCTTGATCGTTCAAATAGTTTTAATTGAAAAATTTTTAACGAATCGAAATTATTATTCGACACAATGACGCCAAATCACAAAGGAATGAACAGGCCAAAGCATGGCGATTTTTTCGCATCCAATTCTCCACTAAGAATTGAAGAATTCCTAAAAGCCCCCAACAGGAAGAAACTGTTTTCCATTCCTTGTGCCTTCAAGTCTTTGTGATTATGAGTAACTTTTGCCCCTGTGTTTATTTTCTCAAATAGTTTCGCAAAACAGGGCGGATAAAAATGTCTTCCAGATCAATTCTTTCCAGTTCCTCCCGGAAGATCTGCAGTTTTTGCTCAAGGGGCAAATTTTTATTAATAATGAAAATCTGATCGTTATTCAGACGGCAAAGTCCGCCTTTAAAACTTCCTCTTTCGTACCGGACGGGAATTGACAATTGTTCCAGCAGTCCTTCCATCTCCTGAAGCAGCCATTCATTCGTTTTGGGTGTTTTTTTTGCCATCAAATATAGTCCGTTTTTTTCTTCCGTTTCAGATAATCAACCAGTTCCTTTACCTCCTGAGAGCGGTTTTTGGGGCAAACCAAAAGCGCGTTTCCCGATTGAATGACGATCATATCCTTCAGGCCGATAGTTGCCACCAATTGATCGGGGGAGTAGATTAAACAGCCCTTGGAATCGCGCAAAATGGCTTTTCCAACGACGGCATTTTTGGATTTGTCTTTTGCAAGCAGATTGTACACTTCTTCCCAGCTTCCCACATCGCTCCAGCCGAATTCACTTTTAATGACACAAACACGCTGCGATTTCTCCATAACGGCGTAATCAATTGAAATGCCGCGAATTTCCTGGTAAGCGCGCTCCAGTGCTTCAGGGTAGGCGGCCGTTCCAATAGATGGCTCAATTTTTTGCAGGCTATCGTAAATCTCGGGCACGTGCTCTTCCATTTCCTTCAGGATGTCCTGAGTCTTCCAGAGAAACATGCCGCTGTTCCAGAGGAAATCTCCGCTCATGATAAATTTTTTGGCCGTGTCCAGATTGGGTTTTTCAGCAAAGGTTTTTACGTGATAGGCCGTCACATTTTCCTGAGTGCAAATTGAACCGTTGTATTGAATGTAGCCATAGCCCGTGGCCGGATAAGTAGGGGTAATTCCGATTGTTATGAGACAGGATTCCTTCTCCAGAATGGAGGTTCCTATTCTCAGAATCTTTAGAAATTGGTTGGTGTCCTGAATCAGATGATCAGCGGGAAGAACAGCCATGACGGAGTTGGGATTTCGGCGTTTGAGATGAAGGGCTGCCAATCCGATGCAAGGTGCCGTATTTTTTCCGTAAGGCTCAATTATGATATTTTCCTCCGGAACAAAAGGAAGCTGCTTTTTAATCTCTTCTTTTTGGTTGGTATTAATGACAAAATAAATATTTTCAGATGGAATAAGCGGGAGGAGCCTCTGGTACGTCTGTTGAATCAGTGTTTCATCGCCAAAGATTTTTAAAAACTGCTTGGGTTTTTCAATGCGACTCCGCGGCCAGAAGCGTGTTCCAATCCCGCCGGCCATAATGACTGCGTACAATTCAGACATAAAGCCCCTCATTTTTCTGAAGTGGAATGCAAGACCATTTCCCAAAGAGACAGGCATCAAATTCCTGAAAACCCACTGAGAGGAGATTTCTGAAATAAAAAAATAGGAAAATAGTAATTTTCTTGGGAAATGAAAGATAGGATTCTAAAATTTTGTTGACGACCTTCAATAATTGAAAGATGATCATTAAAATGCAACCACAGTTTAAGAAACGGTTCGAATTCTAATCACATAAAGTTATGAAATATCTCTCTAAAAATCAAGAAAATTCACAGAAATAGCGTTAAATCTTTTTAAAAAGATTTTTGATAATATATCCGGCTACACGGGGATTTTCCTTCATTCGGCGCAGGGAATAGGGAAACCAATCTTTGCCAAAAGGAACGTACACGCGAAGACGATGACCGGCCTGGACCAGTTCGGCCCGATATTCCTCACCGACGCCCAACAGCATTTGAAATTCATAACGAGCCGTGGGAATTTTCTCCGATTGAATGCGTTCAACGGCCTTTTCTATTAGAAAACGGTCGTGGGTGGCGATCCCCACATAGGCTTTGTGATCGAACATAATATCCAGTAGCCTGAGGTAATTTTGGCGGATGGCTTCCCGGTCTTTGTAGGCAATTTCGGGAGGCTCATTGTAGATGCCTTTACAAATGCGGACATTGATCCCCTGAGCAGCCAGTTTTTGAATGTCTGATTCACTGCGTTTCAGGTAGGCCTGAATCACGATACCAACATTGCTAAATTCTTCCCGGACGCGGTAAAAAATATCCAGGGTGTCGTCTGTACACGTGGAATCTTCCATATCGATTCGCACAAAATTCTTGTACGAATGGGCATAATGGACAATTTCCCGCACATTTTCCAGACAAAATGCCTTGTCCAATTTTAGTCCCAGTTGGGTTAATTTAATGGAAATGTTTGAGTTCAGGTGATGTTTGTCAATGGCGTCCAGGATTTTAAACCACATTTCCTTATCCTGAGTGGCTTCCCTCTTTTGGGTAATATTTTCCCCCAAAAGATCCATCGTGGCCATGATGTGTTGCCGGTTCAACTGAAGAATTGTTGTTACGGCATCGTCAAGGGTTTCGCCTGCAATGTAGCGGCTGGAAAAAAGGGCAACAAATGATTTGGGTAAAATGGGCAGAATAGTGACGATGGCTTTGTTGAATACATTCATGGCGCCTCCTTCAGTTTATGACTTGAACGGCCACCGAAAATGGGTGTACCCCGTTCAATAAAAAAGGCTGGGTGCCGATGACCAGCCTTTTGTAAATGAATGAAATTTTTTAAGAATGCAGTAAGTTAAGAGAAACATAAAATTCAAACGGGTCATTTTCGTTTTACCGATCTTCTTCCGTTCAATTTGGATTTTTCCGAAGCCTGCTCTTTCCGGGGTGCAATCAAATATAGGCATTTTGCAGACATATTTCAATATGAAATCACTCAAAAAAGAAATTTTGTAACCATTCAGCTGCAAGGATTGCAAGGTTCCAAGTCCCGATCCTGAATTCTTTTACGCCTTTTTGCGAATGAATATGGCCAATAGGAGTCTGCTCTAAAAAGCCTTTTCCCGCTTATTTCACGATTTTTCACGAATGGATTTTATTGAAATTAAGTTAGCGCGACGGGTGTCATTCGGGGTTCTTGGAGTGAACTCATCTGTTTTGGATTTATCCCGGGACGATGCACATTTTTTGCCCCCGAGATATTTATTCATGGCATTTGTCTTTTGAGTTTTGGCACTTCGTGGTTGACTTTTAAAGAAAACCCCCGAATCTTCTCCAATAGACCCCGAAAACACCGCACGGCTTTCCTCCGGAAAACTTCTTCTTGCCCATTTTTTGAATTGACTTTAAACCAAAATTTTCGGATATTAAGTAAATTTCAAAGAAACCAAACTCACATCTTTTGAAAAGTGAGGTGTACTATGAAAAAACATGTCAGTTTGCTTGCTTTGTTTTTGGGATGTGTTTTTCTTTTTGTGTCTTCGTGTGGTGCAGGAAGTTCGCACAAACGCGTTGTCTCTCCGAACGGAAAAATTTCCCTGACGTTTTCCCTAAAAAATGGCATTCCCTCTTACCGAATCGATTTCGGGAAAACACCCCTCATTCTTCCGTCGCGTTTGGGATTTCGCTTTAAAGAGGCGCCTCCCCTGGAGAAGAATTTTCAAATCGAAAAGGTAACAACCCGTACATTTGACGAAACCTGGAAACCGGTTTGGGGACAGGTTGATCACATTCGGAATCATTACAACGAAATGACGGTTGCTCTTCGGGAAAAGAGCAAGCCCGGGCGAAAAATGACCTTGATTTTTCGGGTGTTCAACGACGGCGTCGGATTCCGAACCGTTTTACCCGACCAGCCCCATCTGAAAAAACTGCAAATCACCGACGAGTTGACCCAATTCAATTTCGCTCAAAATGACACCGCCTGGTGGATTCTCGCCGATTACGACAGTTACGAAAAGCTATACCACGAAACGCTTCTCACGAAAATCAAGGCTGTCAACACACCCGTCACGCTGAAAACGCCCGGTGGGGTGTATACTTGAGCGTGCACGAAGCCGCCCTCACCGACTACGCCGGTATGACGTTGAAGCGAACTGCCGGTACGCAGTTTGAATGTGATTTGGTGCCCTGGCCGGACGGGGTGAAAGTGAAAGCCGAAACGCCGATGAAAACACCCTGGCGCACCATCCAAATTGCTACACGCCCCGGCGGTCTCATTGAATCGCATTTGATTGTGAATTTGAACGAGCCCTGTGCTCTGAAAGACGTGTCCTGGATTCACCCCACCAAATACGTGGGCATTTGGTGGGCCATGCACATCCGCAAATGGACGTGGACAGCCGGCCCGCGCCACGGAGCCACCACAGCCCACGCCAAACAGTACATCGATTTTGCCAGTGCGCACCACATTCCGGCGCTTCTGGTGGAAGGATGGAACAAGGGCTGGGAAACCTGGGGCGCCAAAACGCCGCATTTTAGTTTCACGGAAAGCTACCCCGATTTTAATTTGAAAGAAGTGGTTCGCTACGGAAAGAAAAAAGGGGTGCAACTCATTGGACACAACGAAACAGCCGGAAATGTACCGGACTACGAACGCCAAATGGACGCGGCCTTTGCCCTTTATCATAAATTGGGCATGCCGGCGGTGAAAACGGGCTACGCCGGGCCGATTATTCCCCGCGGGCAGCACCACCACGGCCAGTGGATGGTGCGCCACTACCGAAAAGTGATCGAAACTGCTGCCCGGTACCACCTGATGATCGACGCCCACGAGCCAATCAAGCCCACAGGCATTCGCCGGACGTACCCGAATTTCATCGCCCGCGAAGGCGTGCGCGGCATGGAGTACAACGCCTGGAGCGACGGGAATCCCCCGGAGCACACGACCATTTTGCCCTTTACGCGCGTATTGGCCGGGCCGGTGGACTACACGCCCGGAATATTCAAAATTTTGTTTGATCCCACCGGCATGCACCGGGTGCACACGACTCTGGCCAAGCAATTGGCGCTGTACGTGGTGCTGTACAGTCCTCTGCAAATGGCGGCTGACTTGGTGGAAAACTACAAGGGACAGCCTGCTTTTCGGTTTATTGAAACGGTTCCCACAAACTGGAACGAAACCCGCGTGTTGAATGGCCAGATTGGAGACTTCGTCACCATTGTTCGGCGGCAGGGGGACCGCTGGTTTTTGGGCAGCATTACGGACGAACACCCGCGCCTGCTTCGGGTGCCGCTGACCTTTCTGAAAACCGGACAGCCGTACATCGCGCACATTTACGCAGACGCCAAAAACGCCGACTGGGTGACACGGCCAACGGCCGTTGACATCCG
>JAADHR010000172.1 GCA_013151735.1 Calditrichota bacterium
GTGCGTGAGTCCAGAATCCGAATCTCGGGCTGCTGGCTTCCCGGTAGAATCAGAGCAAAACTTTTGACGGGCAGAATGGGTTGTCCGGGTTGCGGCAGATAGCGGCCGCCGCGGAAAAAGGGGACTTTTTGGCCCGATTTCGGCTGGGCCCGAAAGTCAACGGTCGGCAAGGTGTAGGTTATTCGATAGCCATCAGGCACCTTTTCGAGGACTATGTCAGTTTCCGCCGACCACGCCAATTTTGAAACAACAACCAAAAGCAGAAGAACTCCGAGGAGTCCTATTAGACGACGCTGCGTCACACACATTCCCTCACATTTTTCTCCACAAATAAACGGGCCGGCTCGTTTGCAGAAAAGCACGATGCCTGCCCCCTGTTAATTAGACTTGTTTTGTTCAGATATTAAATTCCGCCAGAATATCGTTCAAAGGTGCCAGAGCCGTTTGCCAGGAATAGTTTTCTTCCACAAATTGTCTGGCCTGTGCTGAAAAGCGTTTCCGTTTTTCCGAATCGTTCATAAACGAGAGCACCTTTTCCGCGAATACGTCCGGCTGGTCTGCAACCTCAATCTCGCGGCCTGGCGTCGCGTCAATTCCCTCCAGCCCTACGGATGTGCTAACAACCGGGGTACCGATGGCCATGGCCTCCAGGATCTTGTTTTGTAAACCCGCACCTGCCCGTAAAGGACACACCGCCACGGCTGCATTGCGAAGCTGGGGACGTAAATCGTTAAGCCGCCCGGTTACAAACACACCCGGATTTTTTTCCAGTTCCCGGATCTGCTTTTTCGGCTGAGTTCCCACAAAAAAGATTCGCGCCCGGGGACGCTCTCGTCTAATCTGTGGGAAAATGGTGTGATAAAAGTAAAGGGCGGCATCCACATTGGGTAAATAATTCATGTTGCCGTGAAAGACAATCTTATCGGCGTCGTAGCCGTTTGGCGCATATCGAAAGTAGGTTAAATTTACGCCATTTTTCACCACGTTTACGCGATTTTCTTGTTCCGGTTGATAGAGATAATCTCGGTCAATCTTGGAAATCAGAATCGAGCGGTCAAAAGCCCGCAAAATCTTTTTTTCGTAATTGAAAACCCGTTTTTTTTCGAGGGAATAAATCTTGTTAAAACTCCTGTTCTGGTAAAACCCCGAAAAGCGCAACAGGCGTTCATAATTCAGAGAGATGGCATCCGTCAAATCAATCAATTTTGGAATCGAATCCTGGTTCATCACATAATTGGCCATCCGTAACAAATGGACAAATATGAGATCAAACGAATGAGATTTCAATTCTTCAGAAATGGTCCGCCTCATTTTTTCGGTTGAATAATAGTGCACCTGAAGAGGCAATTTCGAAAAAAAACCACGAGCCATGCGCGAATACAACGAAAGTCCCGATGCAAATTTCACCGGCCGAACGCGGACATTCAATTGAGAACTTTCCAATTGTTTAATTTGGTGAAAATTCTCATAATAACTGACGAGTGTCACATCGTGTTTTTCGGCCAGGTGGCGCAGCAGATAAAAAGCCCGGATGCGATCTCCTGTGATGGGTGGAACCGGCCATCGGGATGTGAGAAAAAGTATTTTCATTCGGTTTGGGTCATTCTATTTTTGACAGGATGAACAGGATAAACTTTTTAATTAATAATTCTTCGCCACAAAGAGCCAAAGACACAACGTTTTGACAATAAATAAGATAATAAAACATGTGTAAATTTTTCAAAAACACAAATTCGAATTCATCGTTGCCATAATCATAATATTCTTAGCGTCTTAGTGGTTTTGTGGCATAATTTTATGAATAATACGGGTCAAAACAACTCGTGAAAATTCGTGTCATTCGTGGGAGTCCATTTCTTAAATCCCCCCATTCCTTATCGGCACAAGCGCTTACCCGTCAGAATACCCGTCAGAATTTTCCCATTGAGGTGCTCTCCCCATTTTTCCGATGAGGCTGTGAAAAAATCCCAGCCAGACGGCTTTTAACTGGCGCTTTTTGTTTTCCGATTGAATTGATAAAATATAGGCGATTCTCCCCAGAAAATAAAGAAAAAAATTCAATCCAAACAGGTAGCCCTTAAAAAAAACATTCCGACCCGATGAAAAGGCCTTCCACCGGTTTCGTGTTTGGTAGTACAAATAATACGGCGTGTAGGCCCGTGTGTGTTGACCGGCCCCCACTTTGTGCCAGACTTTTGCTTTGGGGCAATACCAGAGGGAATATCCGTTTTTTTGCAGTCGAAGGGAATATTCCACATCTTCAAAATAGGAAAAAAAATCTTCTTCCAGATAGCCGATGTCTTCCAGCGCCTTGTGCGCAATTAAAAATGCGCACCCGGTAATAAATGAGATCTGTTTTTCACAGGACCACCGTGTTTCATCTTCTTTTTGCCGAAAGCCTTCCTGCGTAACCCGCGCCAGCATCGGCTGCACGGTTCCTCCGGCGTACCAAAGCACATCCGGCGGATCAAAATAATATATTCTTGCCCCGAATCCCCCGGCGTCCGGATGCCTGCTTGCACAGGTCAGGATTTCGTCCAAAAAATCCTTCGCTACAACCGTGTCATTGTTTAACAACAAATAATAATCGTATTTTTTGAGGATCGCAAGCTTCAATGCCACATTGTTTCCGGCGGCAAACCCGGAATTATTGGCCAGATAAACGGGGGTAATTTTTCGGTACGATTTCAGGCCCGCAATCAGTTTTTGCTTTTCGGCTTGCCGGGATCCGTTGTCCACAACAAACACGTGAAAATCCGTGTACGTTCCCGCGTAGATTGAATCCAGGCACGCGAGCGTGTCGGCTGTATTGTTCCAATTGAGTAAAATGATGGCAATTTTCGGTGCGTGTTTAAGCGGCATTTCGATTTCCCCAATAGCCAAGACGAAACTCCAGCAGTCCCAGGTAGAATCCGCAAAGGATAAATCCCGTGGGATTTACGGAATCACCGAACGCGGGCAAAATCATCATTAAAAACACCCACATTCCAATTAAAAGGGGTGCTTCATCCGTTGTCCTGACCGTTCGAATCGCCAAAAGAACCCGTGTGAATAGGAACAAAAGAATCCCCCAAAAAAGCAAAAGCCCCAAAATGCCGTATCGATAAACCAGGCCGAAATAGGGGATGTGAAACTGAGGGAACCATCCCAGACTTTTCTTAAGATATTTTTCCGTAAAGGAAAAACTGTCGATAGGCTGGTACACGATGGATTTCCATTTCGTCCCCAGTCCCATGCCCACCGCAAAGGAATACGGGCGGTTGTCCATGTTTAAGATCAGATTCCGAATTTCCTGCCGCCGGATGTCACTCCCGGTTGCTGCTCGTTGCGTGTTTGTGTAAATATTGATGGATTGAACGGTTTCGGCAATGCGTTTTGCCGTGGTGGGAAAAATAAGTGTCAGCCCCAACGCAAAAATGATTAGAGCCGCGCCAAACATCTTTGTCGATGAGAGCAGTCTCCTCCAAAAATGGCCGCTTAACCAGGACGCGACCACCAGGACAATCAAAATACCCAGCAAGAGAAGCACATAATTGAACCGCCTGGCACTTGCTACAATAAAAAACAGCGACACCAGTGCGACTGCTCCCAGACCTTTCCACGCCTGCTTGTGTAAAACCTTTCCCGCCACCCAGGCAAAAATGGGTAAATAAAGCATGAGCATTTGATCGTAAAGAATAACGGGAAGTCCAAAGGGCCACATGGTTTCAATCTTTCCCAGCAGAATTCCAATGAATCGAAAAATCCCGTAAAGGGCCAACAACCCCGTTAAACGAATCAGCCATTTTTTTGCGATGACCCAATCGGAGCGGCTCTCCAAAAAATTGACCGTCAAAAAATAGGCCGCTAAAAAGTAAAAAAACACCTGCAAAAGAATAATCGGGCGGATAATCCCGGTTGGACCATATCCCAGAAGGTTTCCTCTGACATGAAGGACCCCCCACAAGAAACTCATTCCAACAAAACCGGACAACGCCCATAATTCCGGAGATGAAAATCCTTTATACGAAAGCCGTTTCCGGTTCATTTGAATCAGTA
>JAADHR010000173.1 GCA_013151735.1 Calditrichota bacterium
GTCGGGAACAACAACTACAGCAAAAGTGACCATGAATTCAGGAAGGCAGGTAACCGCCAATTTTAAGCACTGGCCGCAGATCACGATTGCTACAAATCCAACCGGATTGCAAATTACCGTGGATGGAACCTCCGCAACGGCCCCCCAGATCTTTACCTGGCAGCCCGGAACATCCCACACAATTGAAGCCGTGGCGGAACAGAACGACGGCACAACGAAGAAGTATGTCTGGACTGCATGGAGTGACGGAGGAACGCGAAATCACACCATTCAAACGCCTCAAACAGATGCCACTTTTACGGCCACGTACAAAACGCAGTTCTATGTTCAAACACAAGCTTCTCCCACGGCTGGGGGAACGGTTTCACCTGCCAGCGGCTGGTACGATGCAAACACACAACTTTCGTTTAAGGCAACACCCACTAACGGATACGGTTTTTTGAATTGGTCAGGCTCCTGGGAGGGAGACGAAAATCCAAAATCGGTGACGCTCAATTCGGCGATTGACGTCACCGCCAATTTTAGTCAATATCGGCAGATTACCCTCCACACCAATCCGGAGGGACTGAAAATCAAAGCCGATGGCAATGAGTCGACCGCCCCAGTAACGGTCAATTGGCTCATTGGAACCACCCATTCAGTTGATGTGAATTCCCCACAAAATGGGGGGAGTGGCGTTCGCTATGTCTGGCAAAATTGGAGTGACGGAGGGGCACAGAGCCACTCCGTTCACGTCACGTCAACATTGAGTACCCTGACAGCAAATTTTTCAAAGGAATATTACGTGACGGTTCAAGTAAGCCCGCAGGACGCAGGAACAATTTCGCCTTCCAGCGGGTGGCATGCTGAGAATTCAAAGGTTACATTTACCGAACAAGCCAATGAAGGCTATGAGTTTCTACAATGGTCGGGTGACGCAAGCGGAAGCCAGCCGTCCGTTCAGGTGGTTGTTGATGGGGCCAAAACGATTACAGCCAATTATAATGAGTGGTACGTGGTAACCGTTCGTGCGGAAAAGACGAGTGCCACGCAGACGGTTTTACAAATTGTTGTGGATGGCCAAACCTATTCGTCTCCACACACATTTCGTGCCCAACCCAATTCCGTTCATACCATTGAAGCACCTGAAATCCAATCTCCCGAGGGACCGGGGCGGCGTTACCAGTATATTGATTGGAGTGATCGGGGAGCCCGCAGCCATCAGGTGACTATTTCTTCTAATAATATGGAATTTGCTGCCCGCTATGCGCTTCAATTCCATTTATCAACGACCGTCAATCCGGAAAGTACCGGTACGATTCAAACAAGTGAGGAGGGGGAATGGATTTCGGCCTGGAAAACGGTGCAGGTCGAAGCTGTGGCCGGGGATGGCTATGCTTTCATGGAATGGCAGGGAGATTTGCAGGGGAAGCAAAATCCGACATCTGTTTACATGGATGGACCCAAGAGCATTCAGGCCAATTTTGAGGTTGCCAAAACGCTAATATTGTTTAAAACCAACCCTTCCGGTTTGAAGATTAACGTGGATGGAGCTGAGTACCAGACGCCGGTTTCCTTTAATTGGGCTGTGGGAGAATCTCATCGTTTTGAAGCCGTTACGCCCCAAGTGGATGGCGACAGCACCCGCTATCAATTTAACCACTGGGACAACCATGGCGGACAAAGTCAGACTATTACAGTCGGTTCAAGTTCCCAAACCTTTCAGGCCTATTACGATACATATTACAACGTGGCGGCCACGTCGCCTCAGGGAACCGTAACCGGCGCCGGATGGTACAAATCGGGTTCTGTGGCCACACTTTCTGTAGATTCACTGGTTGCCGTGAATAGTCAGGAACGCTATCTTTTCTCTGGCTGGACGGGGACTCAGGTTTCACCGAATGCACGTTTCATCGTTACAGTCAATCATCCTGTTCAGGAGCGTGCTGAATTTCAGCATCAATTTGGAATAACAACGGCCGTTGATCCATCCCATTCCGGATCGGTGGAAATTAATCCATCCCAAGACTGGTACACCGAGGGAATGGACGTGATCCTCCATGCTGTGGCCGATTCAGGGTACCGGTTTTTGGCCTGGGACGGAACCATTTCCGGAAATCAAAACCCAATATCCCTGAATGTGAGCGCCCCGGTAACTGCAACAGCCAGGTTCCAGCAAAAGATTCTGTCCCCTGTGATTTCCTCTTTTGGGATTAATCGATATGCCGTGGCAAATACCGACACGATTACCTTGCAGTTTACGGTTGAAGATAGTCAAACGGTTACGCCTGAGATTCAGTGGTTCCGTAACGGCGTGATGGATACACTGCTTGCTGATCAGACACATATTCTGCCTTCCGACCTGAACGCAGGAGATGTACTGTACGCTGTTTTTCGGGTTTCAAATGGAACCTCTTTCAGCCGCTGGCACCGAACCCCGCCTTGTCCCGTGTTGCCGGTTCCCCCCCGGGAAACCAGGCTTGTTCACCTCAGTGGACGGGATACGACCGTAGTTGCCGGTGATGATTCGTCACGGCTGCTGATCAGTTTTAAGAACGCTACACAAAATTCGGGTCAGTTTACACTGAGTGAAGAAGATACGCTTGAAAAATATGTGACAATCAATTTTTTGGGTAAAAGTTCAAAATTCTACTTCAACAATACACTGGGTGGATATTTGCTCATCAATGGAAATCTGGGTAATTACACCTGGTCGTTGTCTTTTCAATATTCTGACAGCCAGGTGCGTCAGGCAGGCATTCAGCAGGAGGATTCTTTGAAGTTAGGCTGGAGTGATGACCTGGGAAACAGCTGGCACTATTTAGATAATGCAGTGGTAGATACACTGAATAATCTCATTCAAACGAGCAGTCTGACACATTTTTCTCTGTGGGCTTTGGGAGAAAGACCATTTTCCCAGTTTTACCCCGTGGAATTGTCCTCTTTTGCGGCAAAGGTTTCTGATGAAGGGAAGGTGATTCTTACCTGGGAAACGCAGACAGAAACCAATAATCTGGGGTTTGAGGTTCAGCGAAAAGCGAAAAATAGCGGGTTTTTTGAAAAGGTCGGTTTTGTGAAAGGTGCCGGAACATCCGTTCAGCCTCATGCCTATCGTTTCGAAGATGCTCCCGAAAAGCCGGGTCTGTTTAGCTACCGCTTGAAACAGGCAGACCTGAATGGTGCGGTTCATGTGTCACAGGAAATCAATGTGTCGGTTCAGGTGCCGATTTCGAGTGTCCTGTTGCGAAATTATCCGAATCCTTTTAACAGCAGCACCACCATTCAATTCTCCGTTCCGAAAAATTATGAAAATAAAGATGCCACGGTGACTATTTACGATATTGTCGGTAAGGCAATCATCTCTTTCAAATTTCCTCGGATTCGTTCGGGAATACATGAAATCACGTGGGATGGAAAGGATAACCAACACAGGACGGTTCCATCGGGTCTGTTTTTCTATCGGTTGCAGATTGGGAAGATGAGAAAAATACAAAAAATGATTCTGCTTAAATAATAAAAATTTTACGGAATCAAATGTGTTTTGAAATTCTGGCCCTTCAAGATTCTGTATAAACGAATCTAAAGGGCCACATTTTGCCAACCGGAAACTGCGGAGCCGAAAGAGAATTCGCTTCCTTATTTGTTTGGAAAATGCCGCATTTGCAGTTGAATCCCAAAGAGATATTGCTTATATTATTGAAAGTTGTGTGCTCATTTAAATGTTTAAATTTATTGAATACAAAGGAAATATCTTGTGGAAAGTATTGAAAACCGCGGACAGCAGCTTGAAAAGCTTTTATCAATAGAAAAAAAAATGTCCTATAAAGCCGGGTTGAAAGTTGGCTTTTTGGGAGGGATTATTTCAGTATTTTTTGTGATTGTTCTTTTATTGAGCGTTGCTTTTCTTTTTCGAAAACCTCTGCAGCAGAAATTTTTAAACACAGTGGTTTCCTCAACGGCTGAGCAAATTTTTTCCTCATTTCCGGATGGTTATTACACGCACAACCGGGATCGTGTGATGCAGGCCCTTGATGACTTTGCCAATGCGGCAGCCGATCATAAATTAACCAAACAAGATTACACCCGGATTGCGCAAATGGTTATTCAGGATTTACAGGATAAGCGCCTTACCTATCAGGAGTTAACGGATCTTGTGAATAAAATCAGTGAAATATCCAATAAGAAATAGAGCTTCATGACACGTTTTTTCTTTATCTTCTTCTTTTCTGCTCTAACCCTGGTCAGACAACCGGTTGCGAAAGCTCAGATAGATAGCGCTGACAGTGATACGGTTTTGGTATTGGTTGATTCACTCAAACAGTCCTCCATTGGAGCGGTAACGGACGGAGAATTCCTGCCCGAAGGGGGATGGAAAGTTTCTTCAACCAACGCCATGATTTTTTATGATTTAAAGACATATATTTCCTCTGGATCCCTGGGAATTACGGTAACACATTTTAATCCAAAAATTCAAAACACATTTAGGCGGCATCATGTGCTGTCGATGTATACCAATCACTGGGGCGAGCATCATCAAATTGAACTATTGGATGCGGATTGGAATTTCCACACGGGATTCAACTATTTTGACGGTGTGAAATTACAATCGGCGACCTATGAGGATGACAGGCGGGTGATCGTCCCCTGGGATTCCCTTCCCTGGGATTTGAATCAAACCTACCGCCTGAAATTTGTCTGGAAAAGGGATTCGATTCAATTTTTCAGGGACGATTCTCTCATTTTAACAACCGTGCATAAACACGATTTTTTACTTCGCTATATTTATTTGGGGCGGGACCGAACCATCAGCGGAGATTACATCACCCATTTTGGCTATCAGCAATATCCGGCAATGGTTGGTCCGGTTTTTTCTCATTTAATCGTAAAAAAATTCCTTTCCGAAACGGTAACGGAAAGCCCTCAGTTGGAATCATTTTCTGTTTCGGAGGTCTACGCGAATGCCGTTCGATTAAAGTGGCGGTTCTTTAAACCGGCGATTTCACGACTAATCTACAGACAAACGGATTCAACCGGCTGGGATAGTACCCGTTTTTTTGAAATCCCTCGAAAGGATTTTGAGTATGTTATTGCCGGGCTTTCCCGGGGAAAAGAATATGAGGTCCGGGTAATCTCCCAAAATAGTCGGGGGGTTCAATCGATTAGTGACCCATTGCGCTTTAAAACGCGTACAACAGATATTTTTTTGCTTAAACCGATTCAAGATTCTTTTACGGAAGATGCCGGTATTATTGGGCCTTACCGAAACATTGCCAATATGGGATGGCTTTATTTAATGGTGGGTAAAAAGCGGTATTCCTTTTTAGAATTTCCTTCTGTGTCATCTCAGGGGAATGCGAGAAAAGTCTGGCTGAACTTGCATGTTCGAAACAAGCAGGGGGATATGAACCAATTGTATGTGAGAAAGGTAGGGTCTGAATGGGATGAAAATTCAATAACATGGAACACACAACCAGACATTCTGGATACGTGTTTGGGGGCAGTTACGGAGTCTCAATTTAACAAAGGCAATTGGATTACATTTCAGCTTGCGCCGGATAATTCCATTAAAACTGGCTTAAATATTGCAATAATTTCACCGGATAGCGGCTGGGTTTCTCTGGATTCGAAGGATTCATTTGATGCGCAGCCTGAGTTAATTATTGATTATAGAAAAACTTACGTTCTTAATGGAAAGGTTTCCTTTGCGCAAAGAGAGCCCCTTGACAATGTCTCGGTAACTATTAAATCTATTGAAGATAGTGCCACAGTGTATTCAGCTGATACAATTGTGACGAATTCGAATGGGCATTTTGAAACATCTCTAAAACTGGGGAATACTTACACAATTGGCTTTACAAAAGAATCTGAAAAAGAAGATCTTAAAGCCATCTCCATTTATGATGCCTATTTGGCCGCAGCCACGGCCATAGGTATTGTTGAACCGGCAGAAGACGCCAAAATGGCGGCTGATGCCAATGGCGATGGAAAGATTACGATTTACGATGCGTTGTTGATTGCCAAAACAGCCGTTGGCCTGAACGCAGGGGGAGTGATAGGACACTGGTATTTCCCTCAGGTTCCCGACGTGCTGAATGAAACACAAGATAGTGTCGCGATTTCCGAAGGCGGAGTTGTCATGGGGGATGTCGATTGCAGCTGGCCTGATGCCAGTGTTTATTCTTTAGCCTTGAAAAATTCGGACAGGCAAAACCTGTTTCAATTAACTGAAAATGATTCAAACGTTGTGGTAAGTCTTCCGAATTTGGGGGTACATCGTCTGGGTTCTTTCTCTATCGATTTTTCATTTAATTCGGACGCGTTTGTATTTAAACGTGTCCAGTGGCCTGTCTCGATGCAAAATTGGTCAACGGTTCGGAATATTCGGAAGGGCCGCGTTCAATTGGGATGCTTCCATCCGGAAAAATCGAGTGTTAGATTGGGGAATTTTAAACTTATTTTTTCGAAACGGAAGAACGAGGAACGTTTCAAAATAGTAATTCATCGAATTCAGCTGGACAATAGAATTAATCGTAATATTTTAATGAATGGTATAGAAGAAGAGAAAAAAGAACCGGTGGAAGATTCTTTCTCAGTATATCCCAATCCATTCAATATGAGTACGCGGATTGAGGGGAATCTTTCAAAGTCAACCCCAATAAATTTGTCTATTTTTAACGCACTTGGACAGCTGGTTTTTTCAAAAACAATCGCTTCTCACAAAGGGCGCTATTCATTTATCTGGAAAGGAAAAGATAACCAGAATTCTTTTGTTTCAAGTGGCATTTATTATATTCTTTTAAGAACCAAAACAAAGAATTTCGGTCAAAAAGTCTTGTTTTTAAAATAGGAGAGGTCGGTTCGATGAAAGTGTGGACGTGTGGACGATGGGTCTTGTTTTTTATGCTCATTAGCCGGTCTGTTTTTGCGCAAATAACCGTGAGTGTGGACAGTTTCCATGTGAGTCCGGGAGATACCATTCGCATTCCTGTTTGCGTGGGAGACGTTACGGATTCCAATATAGAATCCTTTCAATTTGATTTCTATTTTAACGATTCCGTGCTTTCACCGATTGATGCAACGCTTGAAGGCACCCTTGCAGAGAATTGGGGAGTCCCTTTTGTCAATGAAAATAATTCAGGAGAATTGCGAGTGGGCGCGTATGGCCTCAGTTATTTGGAGGGATCGGGATCCATTATAATTATGAGATTCCTGGCAATCGGGACGGTTGGCGATTCAACGCAATTGGAAATTCGAAATTTTATGTTCAACAACGGAACCCCGGCGATTGTCGTTAGGAACGGTCGCCTGATTATCGAAAGAATTATTCAATTGGCTGTTCAATCAAATATAGAGGGTTTGCATGTGCAAATTGATGGGAAAGATTACTCAACACCTTTTTCCATTGACTGTTCAGCGTTTTCATCCCATCAGATCTCTGTCGATTCTGTACTCGGCCAGTCTGAATCTGTTCGGTATGTGTTTGATCACCGAAGTGATGGTTTGCCGATGAATCATCCGATTGTGCTGGATTCAACGAATTTGGATTTGGCTATTTTTTATCGAAAACAATATTACTTAACCCTTCATTCGGAATATGATCATCCCCTCGGTGAGGGGTGGTACGACAAGGATTCGGTGGCAGCCTTTTCCGTAGAAAAGTATGATTCGGTGGGTGACTCTATCCGTTACCGTTTTATGTATTGGAGCGGAGATACGTTACTCATTCATGAAAATGGAACCATAAAGATGGACACCTCAAAAACGCTGACGGCAAATTTTGAAGAGGAACTCTTCATATCCATCACATATAATCGTCCAAATGCGGGGCGAACGGTGCCTCCTCCTCCGGGTGTTTGGGTTGAAAAAGGAGAAGAAATCACTCTGACGGCCTATCCGGAAAATAATTATCATTTTTTAAGCTGGAGTGGCGACACGACTACTACCAACAATCCATTGATCTTTACCGTAACAACCCCTTTCCATATTATGGCGTATTTTGGAAATATTTTTCCTGTGGAGTTGTCGGAATGGGAAGTAACCATTGAATCCGGGAGTGCCGCCCGTCTATCCTGGAAAACCCGATCTGAAACGGACAACTATGGTTTTTATATTCAACGAAAAGATTCAACTTCCCGCTTTGCGGATATTGCATTTATCAAGGGACGCGGGACATCCGGAAACGAGCATGCGTATTCCTTTACGGATAGGAATTTGCATCCTGGAGTCTATTTTTATCGTTTGAGACAGGTTGATTTTTCCGGTAAGAGTCATTATTCAAATGTACAATCCATTACTATTTCTAAACCGGTGAATAATTTCATCGTCGAAAATTACCCCAACCCGTTTAATTCTTCTACAAAAATTTTATTTAATTTAGTTGCTGCTCAGTCTGTTGATGTTCGAATTTTTAATTTGATCGGAGAAGAAGTGTACCATCTGAGTGAAGGCGTTTTAGAGAAGGGACCACACAGTTTTGTATGGAATGGAAGGTCCTTTTCGGGACGGGAGTTACCCAGCGGCATGTACATTCTGAAGATCATTACCCCAAATCAAACGATTCATCATAAATTAATTTTGTCTAAATAAAAAATTGAGAGGGAGAAATGAAGAAAACATACTCTATTTCTTTTTTGGTTATCTTTGTCTTATTACTATTCAGTCATCTTGATTTTGCACAAGTTACCGAGCCGTTTGTTCGCTATCAATTGTTTCGATTGGATTCCACGGCCTCCGGAACTGTTGAAACTCCTGTTGCTTTTAAGGATACCGTCGATTTAGGAAAATCAACCCGTTATACGCTAAGGGTGACCTATTTAAGCAGCAATTATTTGGTTAATCAATCCAATGATAAAGCGGTACGTGCAGCTCAGGTGCCGGCCTTTGTGGAATGGACCGACTTCTTCAGCGATGCCGGATGGGGGGGGACATTTGATGTTCCGTTTACCATTAATACGCAATCCAATGTTCCTAAAACCGGGCGGTTTGCCTTTAACATTATTTCGCAGGTTTTGAAAGACAACTCAACCGATGTGCAACTTACCGATACCACGCGATTTACAGTTTGGGTGCGTCCGTTTATTAAAGAGGAGCCCAAATTTTCACAAGGTTTAAGCAACACAATCGTCTGGTATCCTTCTCAGGCCCCTTTTTCGCAGGAAATTATTTCAAGTTCAGGGATGGTACGTCTGGGGAAGAATGCCGATACCCGGTATCAAAGGGAAACCGTTTTCAATAATCTGTCGGATGGCCAGCGCTATTCTTATTTTGTAAAAACCCTCCTGCAAACGGATGCGGGTCTCGTTGAATTGCATTCGGATACCGTCTATTCTACGCAAGACGCCTCTCCTCCGGGAAAAGTAACCCTTGATTCCGTTATTTCATACGATCTTCGTCAGGTTCACCTTTATTGGAAAGGCACAACCGATGCCATTAGTTTTGTAAAGGCCTATAACATTTACCGTATGCGCGATAACGATTCACTGACGATTCATTTCATTGCCACGGTTCCGGCCAAAGATACGGTTGGTGCCGACGACTCTTCCTATGTTTTTGTAGATTATCCCATGGATCCTCCAACGGAATCCTTTGCGTATCAGGTTCGAGCCGTGGATGCGGTTGGAAATGAGGGAAGCGGGGAATTTTCGGGCCCCGTGGCCAAATTGCCGGTACCCGAGATAACGGCCTGGTATGATTGGTCGAGACCGGATTATTCGTGGATTGACTATTACAAACAGGGTGTCACCAACACGATCTTTGTACAGGATATTCGGCCCGGAAATGAAAATCAAATTCTTTATCTGCCGGATTCCATCCGCTTTCAGGCCATTCGGGACAGCCTGAAATATTTCCCCATTCGCTGGGAACCGGGGAAACAATTTTTTGAAAGCCGCTACGAAGAAAATGGTAAAACCAGCGCCTGGATTCCCCTGTCGCATTTTGCATACGATTCCATTCGTTACACGTTTGACCTCTCGAATAACGGGCAGAATGACGGGAACTACATCAACCACCATCGTTACCATTTTCGCGTCCAGTACAAGGATCATTTTGGGAACTACAGCGCCTGGTCGGATACCGTCTGGGAGCGTCAGGACGTGTTCCCGCCAGAGGACATCGATCTGGACATCATTCACCCTGTCGTTGTGGGCGATACGGCGGGCTATATGTTGCTTTCCTGGAAGAAGCCGTTGGATTCCGTTACCGGCGTCGCCTATTATTTCGTTTACCGAAAAATCGGCGCCAATGGCACCTACACCCTAATTGATACCACATCACTGACCCGCTACGAGGACCCTTTTGCGTCGGTTGGTACAAATGATGTGGTTTTTTATAAAGTGGGCAGTATTGACCATGTGGGAAACGAACGCAAATTGGATCAGATTCAGGATGAGGAATCGGCACAATGCCTGGCTGGCCCGACGCTCAAGGTGCTGGGGGAGGTTATTTCCTACGAGGGAAATCTGTACACCAAGGCCGATGCCCTTAATTTTTATTGGGAAAATTACATCAAGGATGACATTTACAAATATGAGGTGCACGTGACGGGTGTTGTGGATTCCAGCTTTTACCTTACCGATCCCTCTGTCAGCAATTTTATTTGGGCCATGCCCCGGTTAGGCCGGTACTCGGTTCGCGTGCGTGCGATTTATTCGGTGGGAAGTCAATCCATTTGGTCGCGCCCTTTTGTGGTAACCAAAGCCGGTCCGCCTTCGGATTTTCACCTGACGGTTCGGAATGATTCTTTGCCCGCCGGACATGTTTTTCTGAATTGGCAGGCGAATACAGAGATCCTGCCGGTAAAATCCTACGAAATCTACCGGTGGGGGATTGGAGAATCTCCGGTCAAAATTGCTGCCATCCAGATGGACACCACGGATTATTCGATTCCAACGGAATTTGTAGATGCGGACACCACGGTTCCGAATTACAAATGCCTCCATTACCGGGTGACGGCCACCAATCTGTTGGATTTAGACAAAAACTCCACTGTAGATTCCAGTTATTTTAATCGGGCACCTGAAATTTTGCCGGAAAAGACGGTGGTTTTTCCCGGAAAGATGACCATTTTCTGGAGGCGTCCCAGCCCGAATCTATCTTCCAATTGGGGAAATATCGTACGCATTTTTCGGGAAAAAGACACGATTCCGGTAAAAATTGACACCGTCTTCGGAAAAAAGTCCTACTCGTTTTATAATCCCGAAAAGGGGTTTGTTTATCGTTTTCAGGTGAAGGAGTTTCCGGCTGTTGTGACTTCCCAGATGTGCCCGAATGGGGTGCTGGAAACGGCCTGGAGCGCGGAGGAAACAATTCCATACATTAAATATCCGCCCATTCAGGATGTACAGGCACAGGCTCTACCCGCTGCA
>JAADHR010000174.1 GCA_013151735.1 Calditrichota bacterium
TGCTGCGGAAGAATTTCAGAAAGAACCGACACCTGAAAAATTCGATGACAAATCACCTGCTCGGAAATCCCTGATTGTGAAGGAACGGTCGGGTATCCCAAAAATTGTTTTCAGGATCATTTTTCAGATAATTTCCTGACATGAATGGCCCCGTTAATAGTGGTTAATTGAACACGTGAATGCCCTTTTCCGAAACGGCCTTTCATCTTGTGACGGGAGATTTTCCCGGTGAATACGATCGGAAAATCCGATTCAATCGAGCCGTTGATCGTTTTAAGCTCAATATGTCCGCCCGTTGTTCCGGGGAGTTCTGCCGTGATGGAACCGTTAATGGTTTTTAAAACAAGTGTGTTCAAATGGTTTCCATTCAGAATCCGGGCCTTGATGCTGCCATTCACGGTTTCGGCGGAAATATCCCCGCTCACGCCATTCAAAACAATCCGCCCGTTGGTTCCTTTTGCGTCAATTTCACCCGTTGCGCCAGCGATTCGTGTGGAACCATTTACCGAGGACGATTCGATGTTGCTTTTCCGGGGAACCCAGAGGTGAAAATTAATCGTTGCATGAACCCGGGATCCGGTTCCAAAAATCCAGTCGAAGAAATTCCAGCCCTCACCGGTGTGTTTCGGGAAAATGGGTTTAACGGTCAGAAAATCGTTCCCGGCCTCAAATTCGATTTTGAAGGCCTTAAGATATTCCTGTGCCTTTTCCCTGGAGGAGGCCCGAATGATCTTTTCTGCAGCCACTTTTACCGAATCCTTGTCCCAGGCCTCAATTTGAATCTCTCCATTAATGTTTGAGATCGAAAGGTCTCCGTTGGGTGCCAATGGGAAGAGGCGCACCGTTGTTTCTTTTAATTTCACCTCTGCCTGACTGGCTGCAACAGTCAGAAGCATGATGAAGATTACCGTCAGAAATGTAAGGATTTTAGATGATTTCATTGAGATCTCCTTCCTCTATGGTTTGATTGAGTCCAAAAATATCCCGATAGGCTACGGCGAGACTTCCCACAAACCAGGGGAATACAAAAATAAGTCCAATTCCGAAAAACATCATTCCTACCAAATACAAAATCCATTTTAAAAGAATATATCCGCTGAATTCAAACAAAAAGGATTTTGTCACGTTTTTACTGGCCATCATGGCTTCCCAGAAGCCCATTTTTTTCTCCAGAATAAGCGGATATGTAAAAATAAAAAGAGCCTCAATTAACAGGCCCGGAAGGATGAAAAAGACATAGCCTATCATGGAAAAAGTCATCAATAGAATGCCGGCAATAACAGCCGGAACGTACACATTAAATCCCTGCAAAAAGGTGGCAAAATTGGCGTGCCCTGTGCGCATGATCTCAAAAAAAAGGGCGTAAAATCCAACCAGTAACGGCCCCTGCAGCAGCAGCCAGAAAAGGGAAAGGGAGTGGTTTTCCCGGGATGATGAGTTCATGGTGGCCATAAGAATAAAGTAGAGTAAGGAAGCCAGAAGCAGAATCCCGGGTTCCTGTTTGAAGAGCATCCAGCTTTCCCGCAGCCATTTCTGAATGGAAACGGAGGTAATGGTCGGTGCCTTTTCCATAAAATCCTCTCTAATTATTGATGATGTCAAATGCAAGGCTTCGCACAAATTGGCCATCCAGGAAAAGGGAAACCAGCCATTCCCCGGCCGTGGCGCTTGAAGAGGTTTCAATATAAAAATACGTGATCTGATGATTTTCCTGGGTATCAAACGACAGGGTTTGCCGATGCTGTTCCTCGCCGTTGGGATCGTACCAGTAAACCGATACCGTGTGTTTTCCCTTCACATTTGCCCAGTGAACCCAGAGGTAAACCGAATAACCTGCCGGGAAATCGGTGGCAATGCCTACCGGATGATTGTTTTCGTCCAGAGAGGAACACAAAAGGCTTTCAATGATGTAGGGCTGATTCGAATCGGGGGCGGTCACGTCTCCGCCACCGGAATTAATCTGGGTGCAGGAAATCAGTCCCACAAGAACGAAAAGTGCAAAAGAAAGAAGCGCCTTTCTTGAAATGATTGTCATGCTTGAAACTCTCCGCATAAATGCTCGTTAAGGGTTTATCCCCGGGGTTTGCTCTGGGGCGAATCACCCAATTTATTGAACGGCCTTCGGATGCGTTCGCTGTTTTCGGGATGCGGCCTTCAAATGGGTTGTTCCCTTTTTTAATAGCTCTGAAAGCCGGAAATGCCACACGGCCCGGCGCGGGGCAATTTGATACGAAGCATTTGTCGAATCAATCGGAGACGGCATCTGAACCTCAAACCGGACCTTAATCTTTTGGGTCATATCCCTTTTAAAAGCCAGTCGAATACCGGAATCGAAAAGGGTGCTCCCCTGAATCCAATCCTTCGAAGTCATGTGAACAATTTGTTCATAAGTCAATTGATTCCCGTTATTTATCAGCCGATATTCCTGATTTTTGAACTGTCGCAATGCGTTTAAATCGGAGATGTTTTGAAAAGAGAACCTGGCGAATACCCTGATTGAATGACTTCTCCTGTCAATTCTCAGGCTGTCCAGATGGACGGTGCGCGAGGTGTAATTCTTTTGAATGATTCTTTGAATTTCGTAAGGCTGGGTCGGAAACCGCGGATCACCTACCTCCAGAAGCTTATTAATGGGGGCGCGGTATTGAACGTCCAGCGTACCGGAACCGTCGGGATAAAGAACAATTCTTTGTGAATAGTCAAAACAACCGGTCAAAAGTCCCAAAGAAAGTGCGAGTACTATCAAACCCAATCGACGGATTGGCTGTTTCAAAGAATCTCCTCCTCCAAAGAATGAGAATTGAATCGCCAGAATGAAATCAGTTAAACGGTGTCACGAAACCATTTTTGTCCCGGATTCTGAAAATCGCAAAAAAGCCCTGTTTGGTCTTTGTTTTTCGAATCTGAGCTTCCGTTCCCCCATAGGTGCTTTATTCAGACGTTTTGCAGCGGCAGCCGGTTTACTCTTTTTCAATTTGAATATCGCCTTCCTGAGTATGGAGGCTAATGTTTCCATTGCCACCATTTAACTCGGTTTGACAGGCCATGCCATCGTCTTGTTTTTTAATGGGAAAATCAAAATCGGACGAAATCGTCCCCTCGTTGGTAAACATATTTAACTTGGCTGAAAGCGATTCCGGTATCACCAGTAACATATCCCCCTCATCGGTTTGAATGCGCCACACGGGTTCCTTTTGGGACGATACAACGGCCTCTACATCTCCCTGGTTCGTGGAAATGTCAAGAGTGTGTACGGCGGTATTCACGATGTAGACATCTCCGTCGTCTGTTTCTCCGGAAATCTTCTCGAATCTGCTGTGTTTAATGACGATTTGTCCGTCGTCACTTTCAAAAAACAGTCGGCTCAACGATTTTTTTCCCGATTGAATTTGGCTGATCCGCATATTGCCGTCATCAGATGACAGGGAGAGAGTTCCTGAAGAACAGTTTCGGATTTTTATGGTCCCGTCGTCTGTTTTGGCCTGGATCTCTCCAGCGACGTTTCGAATGGTTATGTCCCCGTCATCCGTTTTTAGGTTTAGACGTGTTTTTGGAGGAACGGTTAGGATATAGTCCACTTCGATTCGAAGGGATCGGTTTTTCCAGAAATCCGGTGAAAAAATATCGAAAAGAGAAAAATTTCTATTCGGACTGTTTTCTTCTATTTGAATTCGATCAAATTGCTGCCGGATATCGATCGTAATCGCGTTCAGTATAGTCCGGGCTTTTGCCTGCGATGCCGCATAGACCCGCTTCGTGATTTTGAGGGAAAGTTCCTGTGTTTTCCCGCCGGTGACAAAAACGTGACCGTCACCGGCCTTTAAAATGAGTTTGCCTCCATTTTTGAATGGAAAGGTCCTGGTAAATGTTTGTGTCTTTTCGGCGGATTGCAGCGGTAAAATCGCTGCACAAAGAAGGAAGACCAATATAAATCCCGGAATAAATCGTTTCATGGGAAAAATTCTCCTTCGGTTACTCCCAGTCAATATTCAAAGCGCCCAACCCCGGTGAAATTCTGAGGTAGAGAAGATTCTTTGCGTTTTTTACGTCGCCATGGATATAAATGCCTCCATGCTGTTCAAACTCATCAGGAATTTCGGACTGGGACAGAAACAGAAATTTGCTGATTCTCAGCTTGATCGGGCGATCTTCCGGCAGGGTCAAATTTGTTTCTCCAATTTTTACATCTACGGTAACATCCTGGGAGAAATCAATCTTTTTGCTTCCGCTCAGATCGATGGAAAGTTCGCCGATCGCCGTACTGATTTCCGCTGTTTGAAACCCCGCATTTCCCAATTTTTGCAGGTCCAATTCACCGATTTTTCCGTCGATACTCAAATCATCCATCTGTATCGGATTGGGCTCTCGGAATCGAATGTTGGCTGTACCGGCTGCCAGGCGCAGATCAACATTTTCGATGGACAATCCTCCGAGATCGAAATTAATTTCGCCTGCCTTGCAGGTGCTGTTTAGCTCGATGGGAACTCCAAGTGGGAAATAAACAGTGCACGTGCCGCTGTCTTCATCATTCTTAAAACCCTTGGTCCATCCTTCAACATCAACCGAAACATAAAGGTGGTTGCTGCTGGAATCGAAGTCGGCATCCACATCCATTTTTTCGGGATTGTAAGTGATGTCCACAATAATTTGCCTGGAGTCTGGATTGGGCCGGATGCGAAAATCAGAAGAGATATCGATGTCCAACCGGGCAACCAGTAATTTATTGGACGTAACGTCAAAGACGTATTTTTTTGATTTTGTTTGCCTTGCCAGAACAAGATTAGGCAGCAAAAACACGAGCAGAAGACCTGCGCTGTAGAAAGCCGTTCTTTTTCTCATAGCCAGTATTCCCTTCGATTGATGGTCTCATTTCGCCTTGGACGGTATGCTACAAAATGGACTAAAAGGGCTGCCGCAGGCGAAATGTAATGCGCATGGCATTAAAACCGCGGTCGGTACGCTTTGCAAAATTGAGTCGTATCCGGCCGTCGGAATTTGCAAGTGCGATGCCCACATCTGAGGCAAAATCCCTGTAGGTTAAATCCGCAAATTCCTTTTCTGATCGGTTCCAGGCCGTGCCTGCATCTGCAAAAAGAATCAGGTTGAAGGCATCCAGAAGCGGGATGTCCGGTTTCCAGTTGATTTCATCCCAGTTTAAAAAATACTCCAGATTGGCCAGGGCCATCCGTGTTCCCCTGAAAGATTTGTACCGGTAGCCGCGCAGGGTGCTGATTCCGCCAAAGCTAAACCACTTCTGAACGGGCAGATCGCCGCGGGAATCGCCTAATCGAAGGCGGAATCGAAGCACCTCACCATCCGAAATCGGTTGGTAGCGGCGAAGGTCCAAAATATATCGTTGGTAATGGAAATCGCTTGTGAAATCATCTGGAAAATATTCGGCCAGGGCCTGCAGGTACCAGCCCCGTTCCGGCGCCCGCCGGCTGTCTCGTGTATCAAAGATAAGCTGCCCCTTCAGACCTCGGAAGCTGCCGTCCTGAATGGGCGGATTTTCGCGAAACGTTTTGTGTCCTCCCAAAAGGGCCCAATCGGTTCGCCGCTGAAGGGAGGAGTGATGTTCTTCGTAATAACCGGCCTTTACTTTCAGTGCCCTAAAAAAGTTTTGCTTGATGTAACCGCCATATCCTTGTAACCGGTAGAAATCCATAAAATCTTCATGCAGAAAAAAAGCGGCCAGGGAGTTTTCAAAACCGGCTGAAATAATCCATTCGTCTTCCGAAAAGGTTTCATCGTAAATCTCAAACCCGGGCGCAAAGCGAAAACGCTTTCCAAAAAAGCCGCGCTCAAGGCCAAATTCATATTGAATTCTCTTGCTTTCTGTGCCGTAGGCCAGCATGGTTTGAATGGCCACCCCCGATCCCAACGAACGATAGCGTGATACATCGTAACGAAAATGAAAGAGAAAACCATCCACCCGGTTGTAATACAGGCGATAATTAAAGGAATTCTTTGATACAAAATGACGTCTGTGATGATGGCGGCGTGACGTGTGCCGGGAAGCCAAGGGGTCATTGACGGAATAGGCCACGGACGTTAAATGGGGTGAGGAACCGACGCCCTTGAATCCGATTTCAGCCCGGGCGGAGCGAGAAGCGGGTAAAAAAATACCGGTTATAAGAAATGAAAAGAGAATGGGTACTGTTTTTGCAATCATGGGATGGCCTCCATGCATCTGTTTTATCTGCGTGAACTTTCAATTAAGAATACGGCGAATTGGCCGAGATGTTACAAAAATGTGGAGCGCAATTCGTGAGGGGGGCAACGGGCATGAGATAATCAAAAGGGACAAATGAACCGTTTGTTTTCCAAAAGCAGAAAGCTCAGGGTGCGGATACGGGTGTTCAGGGCGTGTGCAGACCAATCGGGACAATAAGGAGAAAACGGCCAATTTATTTTCCTACCGTTTGAACCGGGTACTAAAGCTGACAACGATGAGCAGAAAGGGAAGGACAATATTCACGAGAATAATCCAGTCCAAGGCATGAACATGCGGACGGTAGTAATCGATTAGGTTGACGGTCACACCCAAAATGCCGGCATAGAAGCTGTCCTGTACGCCGCGCACAGCCCGGTAAAAACTCATTCCAAGAACAAAGACATAAGCCAGAAGCATGTACAGGAAGCCGGTACTGTGTGTTAAAAAATAGGCCGCCACATTCAAAAGAATTAGAATGGCCAGAATGGCTTGAATAGTTCGCAATACAACAGTGGAAATGGGTTTCATGGGTAGTCTCTTAAGTTTATTCGACGACAAAGAAAGATCGTTTTACTTTCAGAAAAGGGTTGCCTGTAATGGGCTGATTATTTCCATCCAGCAGCTCCACGGTCAAATGGTGTTCCCCGATACGCCGGGCATTTTCCCAGAAGATCGGTTTTTCGGTGTAAACATCGTATGCCAGGCCGTCCAGAATGTAGTGCAAATGAGCCCCCCCTTTTTGCAGCGTGATGTTTTTCACCAGAAAATCGAATTCAATCCGATTACTCAACCAGCCCTTGTAATAGCCTGAGTGAGGCAGGTTAAGCGTAAGAATGGGTTTGTTGGGGTCGAAAAGGGGTTTTTCGGTTTTCTTCTTCACATAAAAATTAACCAGTGCAAACGCTTCGGGATTTTTCAGGCTCTCACCCGAGGGTTGGGTCAGAACAATCCGAATCGCGTGGGCCCCGGGGCGCACGTTTGTAAAGGTGTAGGGTTCCACCGATTTCTCGTAGGAAACGTAAGGGTTGTTATCCAGGAAAAGATGAAGGTGCGTTCCCCCCTCGTAGGCCACAAAATTACGGAGTTTGAACGTAACCCTGACATCGTTATCCGGCAGAATCTGGCCTTCTGTGGGAGTTAATATCGTAATGCCAGGCGGCCCGTTAAATGTGTGTTCGGGCTGGGATTTTTGACACCCGGCCAAAAGCAGCAATCCGAGGATGAGCGTGGAGATCGAAGAAATTCGACATGGTTTCATCCGGAAATCCCTTTTCTGAAACGTTGTAAAAATAGACGACAGCATTTTTAAAATATTGATTGTTGGCGACAAAATCAAGTGTTTTGATGAAAAAATTAATCCGGTACCCGATAAAAAAAGTGAAATTTTTATTGATTTTTAATGGATTTAAACATAAATTTTAAAAATTATGGGAAGAATTGCGGAAAATTTAAAGATTGTTCGCGGGCGAATCGAAGCCGCTTGCGCGCGTTCTGGAAGAAATCCGGAAGAACTTACGCTGGTAGCCGTGACAAAAACCGTTTCTCCGGTGCACATGAACGAAGCCATTGAGGCAGGGGTAACACATATCGGCGAAAATCGGGTGCAGGAAGCGCGTGAAAAATTCCCGAATGTGAGGCCGGTCACCTGGCATTTAATCGGACACTTACAAACAAACAAAGTAAAACATGCCCTGAGGATATTCCAGTGGATTCAGTCGGTGGATAGTTTCCGGCTGGCTGAAAAAATAGAGCAGGAAGCATCCAGACTGGGGAAAACCATTCCCGTTCTTTTGGAAGTCAAAACCTCGCCGGAAGAAACAAAATATGGCGTACCCGTTCCGGAAACGCTGGAACTGGTTCAAAAAATCGCTGTCTTTACCCATCTCCGGATCAGGGGACTCATGACCATTGCCCCCTTTACAGACGAGGAAAAGCTGATTCGGGAAAGCTTTCAAACCCTGCGGCGCCTGCGGGAAGAAATCAATCGTGCGAAAATTGCAGGCGTGGAAATGGAACATCTCTCCATGGGAATGTCGCATGATTTTGAAATGGCTATTGAAGAGGGTGCAACCATGGTGCGAATTGGCACCGCCATTTTTGGCCCCCGAAATTAAGTCATAAAAAAGGTACGTTGAACAGCGTTTTGTTGATCGGAAAATTGTTATTATAATGAGGAGATTTAGATGTTCATTATTCGGAATTTACTGCTGGCATCGGCGAAAATCCTGGATATCGCCATTTCCATTTACATCTGGGTGATTATTATTCAGGCCATTCTTTCCTGGGTGCATCCCGATCCCCGTAGCCCTTTGGTGCGATTTCTTTACAACATTACGGAGCCTGTTTTGGCGCCGATCCGGCGATTTTTGCCCGCGATGGGAATTGATTTATCTCCTCTCGTGGCTCTTTTGGCTCTGTATTTTCTGCAAATCTTTCTGGTACGCAGTTTATTTGATTTAGCAAATGCCCTTTAAAGGGCAGGGAGGAATTCTCTTGAGGCTTACACCATTAGACATTAAAAAACAAGAATTTCGAAAGACCATGCGTGGGTTTGATCCCATGGAGGTCGAAACCTTTCTCGAGATGGTTGCGGACGAGTACGAAGAATTGCTCAAAGAGCGCAACCGGCTGAAAGAAGACGTCACCATGCTTCAAACTCAGCTAAAAGATTACCAGCAGGTCGAGCACACATTGAAAGAAACCCTGATGAATGCTCAGGAGTCCATCAAGCGGGCGCGGGCCAACTCCGAAAAAGAGGGAGAGATGATTATCCGGGAGGCGGAACTGAAGGCGGATGAAATTATCGGAAAGGCCTACAAAGAATTAGAGAAAATGAAAAATGAACTGATGCTTATAAAATCCCAAAAGGATTCGTTCACAAGTAAGTTGAAGCATTTGATCCAATCCCAATTGGAATTAATTGAAATTCTGGAAAAGGACGATTTTGTGTGGCCGGGCGAAACATCCCGGAAACCGACGAATGGAACGACTAACCCATCGTCAAAAGGGACCAGTCAGGGTCGATCCAATCCCGCTTCAGAAGCGGGTTCGGCTCCTCAAAAATCCGTTTCAGATCAATTTATCATTTAAAAAAATCAGGAAGAAGCCCCATGAAAAAACTTGCATTATCTCTCGGTTTATTTGTGTTTCTGATGGTCAATCTGCAGTGTGCCAAAACAATTCCGGTAGCCTTCGATGCGGCCAACTCGAATCAGGAGGTGAAAATTCACCTGAAATCCGGGAAAACGATTCTTGGAGTAATCACAAAAAAGGAGGCTCAGCAGCTTACAATTTTGGATGAAAAAACGGGATCGAAACGCATTTTGAAAAAAACGGCGATTGCCTCGATAGAGAAGCTGCCCGCTGTATATGACGAGGCGGGGAATGTGATTTCACGCGCTGAAATTGCACAGGCCAGAAGGCATAAAAATTTCATTCTCTATTCGATCGGGGGATCGGCCTTAAGTTTTGGGGTCAGCCTTTTTGGCAGTTCTCTGGTATCCAGGGCATCTGACGAATCGTTTAAGGCCATTAACCCCATTTCGATAGGCGGGACTATTTTGGGTACGGCGGTTTTTTCTTATTTGGGTCACAGGCGCGATACAGGAATGGCGATTGAGACGATCAAGGATCGGCGGAAAAAAGAGGCCGAAGTCAAACTGAAAAAGGAATTGACGCACAAAAAACAGCTGGAATTGGAGATGAAACGCCTGAAAGCGGAAAAGGAAAAGGCGGAAAAGGAACGCCAAAAATTGTTAAAGGAACTGAAGAAAAAAGACAAGCCTGAATGAGGGGTTAAGGAGCAGAAGATGTCCGAATTAAAACAGCACATTCAGGAGGCCGTGGATTTCCTGAAAACCAGAGTAGATTTTTCACCGGAGGTTGGGATTATTTTGGGTACGGGGCTGGGGGGGCTGGCAGGGGAAATCCAGAAAAAGTCGGTTATCTCTTATGAAGAAATTCCGCATTTTCCGATTTCCACGGTGGAATTTCACGCGGGGAAGTTGATTTTCGGGAATCTTTCGGGGAAAAAAGTGATGGCCATGCAGGGACGGTTTCATTATTACGAAGGCTATACGATGAAACAAATTACCTTCCCGGTACGGGTCATGAAAGCTCTCGGCGCACACACGCTTCTGGTTTCAAATGCGGCGGGCGCACTCAATCCGCTTTTCAGCTTATCCGATATTATGTTGATTACCGATCACATCAATTTATTGGGTGACAACCCCCTGATTGGTGAAAATGATGAGTCGCTGGGGCCCCGTTTCCCGGATATGTCCGAGCCCTACACCAAATCGCTGATAGACCTGGCCGAGAAAGTGGCTTTGGAAAACGCGTTTTTTGTGAAGAAGGGGGTATTTGCTGCCATGACCGGTCCCAGCCTGGAAACCCGGGCGGAGTACCGCTTCTTACGCACGATTGGCGCTGACGCCGTTGGGATGTCAACGGTTCCCGAGGTTATCGTGGCCGTTCACAGCGGCATGAACGTACTGGGACTTTCGGTTCTCACGGATATGTGTTTGCCGGATGCCCTCGAGCCCGTCAACATCCAGAGGATATTGAAAGCGGCCTCCAACGCCGAACCGCGTTTAATTGCCCTGATGAAGGGGGTTGTGGGACGATTATAAAATTGCCTGCGCGATCTTTTTCCCCTCGCAGCTTAACATGGTCTGAAAGAACGTTTCTTCGGATACGCTGAAATACATAACATTGTTACGGTTCGATGCTCGCGAAAGCCTCCTCTGCTCAGAGGCCGAACCAGTAATTTTTCACTACCCGTAAAAAATATCCTGTATCCCTGCACATTGCCGCCGTATGAAGTGGTTCTGAATCAACATCATGAACGACCGGAACAAGATCTTGTTCCGGAAATGAGATTAAGAAGGAGGGAGAACCATGAAAAAGCGATATTTTTTTACTGCTGCGTTGTTTTTTTCCCTTGGATTCACCCTTGCCTGGAGTACACCAAAAACACAACCGCCCAAAACCGTTGGCGTCATTTTGTCCGGTTGCGGCGTGATGGACGGCGCCGAGATTAGCGAAGCCGTACTCACCCTGCTGGCGATTGACCAGGCCGGCGCCAAAGCCATCATCATGGCGCCTAATATTCCCCAGAAACAGGTTGTGAATCACCTCACCGGTAAGGTGATGCCCGGAGAAAAGCGGAACGTGCTGGTGGAAGCCGCACGCATTGCCCGGGGGAAAATCCGGGATGTGAAATCGGTTTCGGCAAAAGAGCTGGATGCCCTGATTTTGCCGGGTGGGTACGGTGTGGCAAAAAATCTCTGCGATTTTGCCTTTAAAGGGACCGACTGTTCGGTGAATCCGGATGTCCAAAAGTTGATTCTGGCCATGCATGCCGCGAAAAAACCTATGGGTTTTATCTGCATTTCACCTGTTCTGGCCGCCAAGGTGCTGGGAAAATTTCATCCCAAACTGACCATTGGATCGGATAAGAAAACAATGGAAGCCATCCGGAAATTAGGGGGCATTCCGGAGGTGCGCTCGGTAACCCAGATTTGCGTGGATGCCAAAAACAGGGTGGTTTCCACGCCGGCCTATATGCTGGGGCCCAATATTGCCCGCGTGGCAAAGGGGATCAAAAACCTGGTCAATCAGGTCCTGAAAATGACCCGCTAAATTCGGGTTGAAAGCGGGAGCGCCCGTGATTTTCCGGCAGGGAGCGCGGTCAAAAGTCTGGCGGAATAATTCCAAATTAACGCTATGGTGGATTTGCTCAATTATCGGCATAGGATGAATAGAGCTTGCCATCCCGTTTTTTGATTTTTAATACAATATTTTCAGTACACAAAAATAGGCTCTACAAAAATGTAAGGAGGTACCTGGTGAAAAGGGTAGGCTTTTTTCTACGGCGGGT
>JAADHR010000175.1 GCA_013151735.1 Calditrichota bacterium
CGCAAGAACGAAATCTGGAATTGGATTCCCACTATCCAGCGTGTGATCAAGATTCCTCCTTCCATGATGCTCCAGCCCTGGATGGGCTCGGACTTCACAAATGATGATCTGGTGCGGGAATCGTCGATTGTCAATGATTACACGCAGAGCATTTTGGGGGAAGAAAAGGTAGACGGACGCCTCTGCTATAAGATCAAATTAACTCCCAAGCCGGAAGCCGGTGTGGTGTGGGGCAAGGTCATTCTCTGGATTTCAAAGGCGGGCTACCTTGAATTGAAAGCGGAATTCTTCGATGAAGACGGGAAATTGGTGAAGACCATGCTGGCCAGCCGGGTGCGGAAAATGGGAGGGCGTACCATTCCCACGCATCTGGAAATGATCCCCCAGAATAAACCGGGCCACAAGACCATTCTGGATTACCGGAAAATTAAATTCAATATTAAAATTCGTCCGTCGTTCTTCTCGGTTCAGAATATGAAACGTGTCCGTTAAGAAAGGTTCTTCTCAATGTATTTTGTTCTGAGCTGGCGAAATTTATGGCGAAACAAAAAGCGAACCCTGATTGCAGCCGCCTCTATTTTTTTTGCGGTTGTTCTGGCCATTGTGATGCGGTCGATGCAAAATGGATCCTACGCCTTTATGATCCGCTCATCCGTTAAGTTTTACACGGGGTATTTACAGGTTCAGGGCAAGGGCTATTGGGATAACCGCTCACTGAATAAAAGTATCGTGATCGATCAGAAGCGCAAGGAAACCATCGATCACATTCCGCACGTCACCGTAACCGTTCCGCGTTTGGAAGCGTTTGCTCTGGTCTCTTACGGATCGCTCACAAAGGTTGCCCAAATTGTGGGAATCGATCCCGTTGCTGAAAATGGTCTCACCGATTTGAAGAAACGGTTGATTCAGGGAACCTATCTCACGTCTTCTTCACAGGGCGTTCTTCTGGCACAGGGACTGGCACGGATGCTGAAGGTGGGTGTGGGAGATAGCCTTGTTATCTACGGACAGGGATATCATGGAATGATTGCGGCTGCTCGGCTGCCAATTGAAGGAATTGTAAAATTCCCCATTTCCGATTTGAATAATGGGATGGTCTATGTAACGCTCGCAAATGCACAGACCATTTTTTCAGCCCCGGGGCGAATTACCTCCTTAGCCATTATGATTGATAAACCCAAAAGTCAGGAAAGCGTCAGGAAAGCGCTTGTTTCTTTACTGGGAAAAGATTACACCATTATGACCTGGCAGGAAATGATGCCGGACCTTGTGCAAAGCATTGAGATGGATAATGCCAGCGGTCTGGTGATGCTGGTTATTCTTTACCTGGTGATTGCGTTTGGGATTTTTGGTACGATTATGATGATGACCACGGAACGCTCAAGGGAATTTGGAATATTGATTTCGGTGGGAATGAAACGCACAAAGTTGATTCTGGTCACAGCCATTGAAACACTCATGCTGGCCTTTTTGGGGGCGCTTTCCGGCGCATTGATCAGTGTTCCGATCGTGGCGTATTTCTTTCATCATCCCATTCCCATTACGGGCAGTGCGGCGCAGGCATTTGATCGGCTGGGGTTGGAACCCGTTTTCCACTTCAGTCAGGACCCGATGCTCTTTTTTCATCAGGCCATCGTCGTGTTTATCGTTGCCCTGACGACGGAATTGTATCCGCTTGTTTTTATCAGAAAACTTGATCTTGTAAAAGCCGTACGGGATTAGGACAAAGGAGAACCAGGAATGCTGTTTTCGCTGGCCTGGAAAAATATTTGGCGCAATAAAAAACGCAGTCTGATTATAATTGCGGCCATTGGGCTGGGGCTCTGGGGGAGCCTTTTTGCAGGGGCCGTCTGGATGGGCTGGGGTGAATCAATGGTTGACAGCGCGATCGAACGGAATTTGGCTCACATTCAAATTCACCAGGCAGACTATCTTCAGGACAAGGTCATCACAAATTTTATTCCAGACGGGTTTCGGGTTCTCCGTAACAGCAGGCAGATTCCCGGTGTTCAGGCGGTTTCGGGCCGCACGCTCATTGAGGCCATGGCCGCCTCTCCGGTATCCACCTTTGGTGTAAAACTTGTGGGGATTGTTCCTGATCAGGCCCGGCAGGTGACGGATATTTACAAGCGCCTGATCAGCGGAAATTATTTTGAATCCGCGGCTCTGAATCCGGTGGTCATTGGCAAAAAATTGGCGGACCGATTGAATTTGAAAGTAAAATCGAAGCTTGTCCTGAGCTTTCAGGGATTGGATGGAACGCTCAACTATGTAGGGTGCCGAATCATTGGAATTTACAAAACGGAGTCCAGTTTTTTTGACGAATCCCACGTGTTCATGAAACAGAGTGATCTCTTTCGATTGCTGAACACGTCTCCGATCCTTCACGAAATTGCCATTCGAACCGCGAATTCGCAGATTGTGCCCGAAGTGTACAAGCGTGTCAAAGCTCGTTTTCCCGACCTCTCGGTGAAAACGTGGAAAGAACTGGCCCCCGAGATTGCCATCACCTCTGCGGCAATGGAGAGTTTTACGTACATGTTCATCATAATTATTCTCTTTGCTCTTCTTTTCGGAATTACCAATACGATGTTAATGGCGGTGATAGAGCGCTTTCGGGAATTGGGGGTGCTTATCGCGGTCGGGATGAAACAGGGGCGGGTTTTCACAATGATATTGCTGGAAACCGTTATGCTTTCGCTGACCGGGGGAATGGTTGGGTTTCTGCTGGGGGCAGGGACAATTGCGTACACCACACAGAAGGGCATTGATTTTTCGGCCTTCGCTTCGGGTCTGGCAAGCTTTGGTGCCAGTACCATTGTACATCCGGTTTTACCCTTGGGAATGTACATCGCATTGCCTGTTATGATTGTGGTTACGGCCTGTATTTCAGCCGTTTTGCCTGCCTGGAAGGCGATCCACATTCAACCGGCGGAAGCGGTTCGAACCTATTAAAAAAGGGATTCCATCTCTTTCGAAGATGGAATCCCTGATATGGCACCAAGATAATGAACAGGCTTAAGCCGAACCAAGCGGTCTATTCGGAAATGTATTTGCTGTAAATGGCCTTATGCTCCGGGTCCAGTGAGATAAGCAAATTAAAGACGGTCTTGTTCCCCGTATCCTTGAAAATATCCGTTATTTCCTGCGAGTGACTTTTAATAAACTGTCTGGCAATTTGATCCTGGGGGTCCTCTTCCAGAGCCTTTGCAATGAGCTGAAGCCCCTTCTGACATTGCTGGCGCATGATTTTCGGATTCTCCTTCTCGTAGGAAAGTCCAAGGAAATAGGCGTCGATGCCCGTGCGAAAAATCTTATGGGGTTCGCCCAGAATTTTCTTGATTAAATCCTGACGGTAATCCCAGCCCTCCGGAAAACGGCCGAATTGTCCTTGATGGGCAATATCCTGGGCGATGGCAAAATAGGGGGTGCCGGCCAATTTGCCCAATTTGTCGAATTCGCCTCCCAGCACGATGTAGACATAAAAATCAACCAGGCTGGTCAGCGGATTAAAAACATTTTCCTGATGGTAAAAGGCATCTCCCGGAGAGTAATTAAAGCGCCATCGCTTATCGAAAAACTGCTGGTCTGAATTGTTGGTGATTAAGAATTGTCCGGCGTAGCGATCCTCAAAGTTGGAGCTGATATCCTGTAAGAATATTTGAATGCTAATGTAGATATCACCGGCGTCCTGATCATCCGTCCATTCGTAATCATTAATGTAGGCCTGTAATTTTTCCTGCAGGTCTTTTAGCTTGTGACGGTGATCCATCGGAATCTTTTCAAGGTGAATTTTCACATCGGCATGAACCGCCTGGGCAGCGGCATTTGTGATCCATAAACCACCCGACAAAAAGAGAAGGGCCATGGCAATGGATGTCCATTTGAAAAATCTCATACATCCTCCTTAACTTCAGTCCAGTTTTTGTGAGAGCAAATTCTATTAAAACCGGATTTTGGTTTTTTTACGCCTGAAAAAAGAAATGGTTCGCACCCCAAATTCATAGAATAATTTAATATATTCTGGCGATTTGTCAAGGGTATAAATCGAAATTAATGAAAAATAGCCAGGGGAAAGGGGGTTGTTCAATGCATTGGAAGGGGATTCTGCTGTTATTGGGTGTTTGGGCAGTTGTACCTGCCGCTCGGGCCTCTTTTACCAGTCAGCCGATTGGTGCCCGCCCTGTCGGAATGGGGCTGGCATTTGTGGCCGCTTCAGGAGACCCCAACGCCATTGTGTACAATTCGGCCGGGATGGCCTGGGGGAAAGGCCTGCAGGCCACAACCTTTTACAGCCGGCCTTTTGGTCTAAAAGAACTGGAAACGACCTTTGCCGCTTTGTCGTTTTCCGGAAAAAAATGGACGTTTGGGGCATCCTTCCAGCAATTTGGGTATTCCGCCTACCGCGAGCAAACGACCCGGATTGCGATTGCCCGGCAATTCGGAAAACGATTTATTTTTGGGGGCAGCCTTTTTTACGCCCGTTTGAAAATTGCAGGTTACGGAGAGGATGGCTGTCTCGGAGTGAATTTTGGGTATCTCTTTAAATGGTCGTCACACTGGCAATTCGGGGCAAGCATCCGAAATGCCACACATTCCGCCCTGAAGCGCGGGCACGAACCCCTTCCTCAGGTGCTGGATGCCGGATTGGAATACCGGCCGTTTTCCACATTTCGCTTCGCGTTTCAAATCAGTCAAGAAACCGGTTTTCCGCCATGTTTCCGATCAGGGATTGAGTGGACACTTGCAAAGCAGCTGATTTTGCGTTCCGGCTATTTGACGGAACCCGGCCGTTTTACGCTTGGTTGCGGTTTCTATTGGGGACCATTTCGCCTGGATTATGCCTGGGCGTCGCATCTTCTGCTGGGAGGAACCCATCATGTTTCGGTTGGAATTCAGTTCTGAACAGGGTGCTTCACCGCTTCTTTTAAACCGTATTTTGGGGGCCAAGAAAAATGAAACTTCTTTCCTGGAGATTTGCCGTTCTGATGGTCATGTTTGTTGAAGGGGGTATGTTCACCACCACCCTTGAGTCGATTGCCTGGGCACAGGAATCTTTTGAATTGGATCTGCTTCCCGGCGAAAACGAACGAAATCTTGATTTTTGGTACGAACAAATCGAAGCGGCGAGGCTCCATCCGATTTCCCTCAATTCCGCCTCAATTGATGAGCTGGAGCAAATCCCGGGGGTTCCGAAAAGGCTTGCCGAATTCCTAATCCGCTACCGGGACCAACACGGCCCCTTTCGGTCGAAATCAGAGGTCAGACAGGTGCTGCATCTTTCGGATGATGACTGGGCCTGGTTTTCAAAATTTATTTCGGTTAAGACGCAACACCCGCGAATGGGCGTTTGGCTGCGTTCCCGTTTCTCCGGCAAGAATTCAAGGCCTTTTCAGGGAGAAAAATTGCACAGCTACCAGCGTTTCCAATTTGCAGCGGATTTGCCCTTTTCCGGTGGGGTTTTACTGGAAAAGGATCCCCTTGAGGCCCGATGGACGGACCATGCGGCGGGCTACGTGCGCGCTAAAATTGGGCGGTCTGTGTCTCTGTTTATCGGGGATTTTTTCCCCGCATTTGGCCAGGGAATTTTGTTGAGTTTACCGTATTCGCTGGGCAAAAGTGTGTCTCCTGCCGAAATCCTGAAAATCCATCCCGGCCGAGTCCGCGGTGATGTTTCTGCTATTGAGGATCATTTTTTCCGGGGATTGGCGGGGTCCGTGACCCTCAAAATTCTGACACTGTACGCATTTCGGGCCCGAAATGCCTGGGATGGCCGGATTGATTCCCTTTCGGGAATTGGAACCCTGGAAGCACCCGTTGTTCACGTAGGTTCCCATTTGAATCAGAAAAACCGTATTCACGAAACAGTTACGGGAGTCCATCTTGAATCCGGTTGGAGAAAGCTTTCGGCAGGTGTCACGGTCCTTCACTCAGCGTTTTCTTGCCCGGTCGTCGGGTTAAAGAATGATGTGCCGTTCGGATCGCTTCGTTATTTGGGAGGCGATTTCCGCGCCTCTTACCGAATATTACAAATAGCCGGAGAATGGGCCCATTTGGCCGGAAGAGGACGGTCCTTTCTTGTAGGCGGAATACTTGAAACCCGTCCGATGACCTGGGTCGTGGCCGTAAGAAATTACGGCGAGCAGTTCTGGAATCCCCACGGATTTGTTTTTGGCGAACAAGGAATTCCACAGAACGAAAAGGGTTGGTATGCGGGTTTTGTACTAAAGCCTCGTTCCCGCACACAAATTCGGTCGTTTTTAGACCTGTTTTTAGTGCCTCAAATAAATAGAGCCGTAACTCCGTCTCCATCCGGAAAGGAATGGGGCTTTCGTTGGCAGGCGTTGGCAGGAAAAGTGGGCATCGGCTCTCCGGACCTATTTTGTAATTTCCTTTAAAGAAAAAACAAAGGCCATGCGGATTGTAAAGAACGGTTGGGATGTGAGAACTGTTTTGGCCCCCCAAAAGCGTACCCGAATTCAGTTGGTCTGGTGGCTGCATCCCGACAAACGCTGGACGACAAAGGGCCAGATTCAGGCGGTACAGGTACGATGGATATCCCCTGATGCGGAATGGACAGGGGTTCAAAGGGGCTACCTGCTTTCGGAAGAAATGGCCTGTACCTTCCATGCCGGAAGCCGTCTTTCTGCGGGCTGGACGCTTTTCAATACGGGCAGCTACACCAGCCGGATGTATGCCTACGAGCCGGGTCTTCCGGGGGAGTTTTCGATCAAACTGTTTTACGGAAAGGGGTCGCGGGTCTGGGTTGGACTCCGATGGAATATTTTTTCGAAAGCCATTTTTTCTCTCAAATATTTTACGGAATACCGGCGTGAGAAACCCGGCGTGAATTATCGGATTGAGTCCAAAGAAACACCTCCTCAAAAGGGATTTGCCCTTCAACTGGATTTTCACAGCTGAATTGCAGTCTCTTTTCTCCTAACTGCCTTTGTGTTTTCGTGTCTTGGTGGCTATTACTGATTCAGAATAAAATGAACGTTGTATTTTGAAAGAGATTTTAGTAATTTATGATATCGAAAGAACCCGATCCGAAATGATTGAATTTTTCTGCTTTCCTTTTTTACAATTTCTGAAGTTGGGACACTTAAACAAACCAAACACGAACGGCTTCTACGGGGCAGGCAATGGCCAAAGATAAAAAAAATATCACTTCCCTTTTTGCGAATGTTGTGTTTCCCATTCCGGTCGACCATGCCTTTTCGTACGAGGTGCCCGAAGATTTTCGGGACATTATACGCGTGGGAAGCCGGGTATTGGCCCCGTTCGGGCGCCGCAAATTGACCGGATTTGTGGTGGAGCTGACGTCCGAAATTGAATTTACGGAAGTTAAACCCATTGCCGACGTTCTGGACGACACCCCTATTTTTTCGCAAGAAATGCTCCAACTGGCTCGCTGGATTGCCGGCTATTACCTCTCCTCGTGGGGTGAAGTGCTGGAAGCCACGCTGCCCAAAGGCATTAATCTGGAGAGTAAACGGATCGTCCGGTTAGTGGGTGAGTGGCAGGTAGAACAGCTGAAATCTCTCCCGGATGTTTCGGACAATCAACGGAAAATTCTTCAGGCGCTTTTCAATAATGGGGCATTAAGTTTTCAGCAACTACGCCGCAAAATCGGGTCGCAAAATCTCTCCTACAATCTAACGCAGCTTCAAAAAAAAGGCTACATTTCCGTTCAGGAAATCGTTTCCCGGGCTAAAACCCGCGAGCGGACGATGAATTTCATTCAACTTGCGCCGGATTGGCTTACGTCCCACAACCTGGACGACGAGATTACCGGTTTTATGCTGAAACATTCCCGTCAGGCGGAAATCCTAAAAATCCTGAGGGATTTTCCGGAGGGATTATTCCAGGTGGATTTGCTGAAACAAGCGCAGATCAGCCTTTCCGGTTTAAAAAGCCTGTTGCGCAAGGGGATCATCACGGTTTCGCAAAGGGAGGTTTTTCGCGACTACTATCAGCATGTGCAGCCGGAAACGCCGGAATCCATCACCCTGAACAAAGACCAGCGTCGGGCACTTGATGAAATTGAATCCCACATTCAAAAGGGGACGTTCCAGACCTTTTTGCTATTCGGGGTTACGGGAAGCGGAAAAACACAGGTTTACATGGAGGCCATTGCAAAGGTATTGAGCCTGGGGAAAACGGCTATTGTGCTGGTACCGGAAATTTCACTCACACCACAAACGGTAAAACGCTTTAAGGATTTTTTTGGGAATGATGTGGCGGTGCTTCACAGCCGGATGTCTTCAGGAGAACGGTATGATTCCTGGCGGAGGATTCAGCGCGGCGACTTTCATATTGTCATTGGCCCGCGTTCAGCGGTCTTTGCGCCGCTTAAGAACATTGGCCTGATCGTTGTGGATGAAGAACAGGAAGCCACCTACAAGCAATACGACATGGCTCCCCGATATCATGCCCGGGATGTGGCGATTGTTCGGGCAAAAATGAATAATGCTCTGGTTATTTTGGGGTCGGCCACACCCAGCGTAGAAAGCTTTTTTAATGCGGAACACAAGAAATATGCTCTTTTGTCGCTTCCGGGGCGGGTAGAGGATATTCCCATGCCTGAGGTAGAGATTGTGGACATGTCGAAGGAGCATCAGAAACGAAAACACGGCGAACCCACCGTTTTTTCCTCCCGGCTGCTGGAAAAAATTGCCGAAAAATTAACGCTTCGTGAGCAGGTGATTCTGCTTCAAAACAGACGGGGCTTTTCCACCTACATTGTGTGCCAGGACTGCGGGTATATTGAAAAGTGCATTCACTGTGACATTACCCTGACCTACCACCGGGAAGGCAACAAGCTGATGTGTCACTATTGCAACTACCAAAAAGCGGCGCCTGAGGTGTGCCCGAACTGCGGCGGGGTTAACATCCGCTACAGCGGGGTGGGCACACAGCGCGTAGAGGATGAGCTGAACTATTTTTTCCCAAAGGCGCGTATTGTTCGGATGGATATGGATACCACGGGTAAAAAAGGCGCTCATGATCAAATTTTAAGGGATTTCAGCCGGGGGCTTTACGATATTCTCCTGGGAACACAGATGGTGGCCAAGGGCCTGGATTTCCCCCGGGTGACCCTGGTGGGTGTGATTTCCGCTGACACCACCCTGCTGATTCCGGACTACCGCGCCTCCGAGCGCACCTTTCAGCTGCTCACACAGGTGGCCGGCCGGGCCGGGCGGAAGGATAAGCAGGGAGAGGTTATTATTCAGACTTACGCCCCCAAAAACCACAGCATTTTATTTGCCCAGAAGCATGACTATTTGCGCTTTTATGTCAGTGAGATTAATCAAAGAAAAGAGCTGTTGTATCCACCCTTTGGAAAATTAATTGAAGTGGAGTTTCGCGGGCCAGATGAAAAAGCGGTTAGCGGCTACGCCAGCCGTTTTGTTTCCCTGCTAAACGTACGGAGTGATTTTTACCAGGTCTTGGGGCCTTCCCCTGCTCCGCTGGCCAAAATTCAGGGGAACTATCGCTATCACATAATTCTGAAAAATGACCGCAAAAGGGATGCTACCGGCAAGAAATTGCGCGAGGAGGTTAAGGCCGCCTTTTCGAGCTTTAAAAAGCGCTACCGTCCCAAAGATGTCAAAATTACGATTGATGTGGATCCGATCGACCTCTGGTAACACACTGTGTTCTGTACCCGCACCCTTTACGGGTGCGTTGGTGGTTGCGCAGGCGTAAAGCCTGCGGCTACGCGGTATGGTGGGAGAGGGTGAAAATGACTGCCGTGTTCTGTAGCCGCATCCTTTACGGGTGCGCTTGTTTACCTGTGATCCGTACGAATTCTGCTTGATATTTTGAATAGCTTTTTTTATATTAATTTTAACCATGCCATTTTTTGCTAACCCATTAAATTTTTTTGGGATTGCAGTCGATACATAAGAGGCAAATTCCCAAGAAAGGTTAGCTTAATTAAATAGGTTCTTTTTATGCGATATGGCTTCATTGCAGATGTTCACGGAAATTTGGAAGCCCTGACCGCAGTCCTGGACGATCTCCGGGATCGGAATATAGATGAGATCATATGTCTGGGGGACAGTGTAGGTTACGGCCCGGATCCAAATGCTTGTGTCGCCCTCATTCGGGAAAATACCCGGTATGCGTTATTGGGGAATCACGATTCGGCGGCGATCGGAAAAACAACCCTTCAATATTTTAATCTTTATGCCCGTCAGGCGATCGAATGGACGCGCGAAATTCTGGATGCGGATTCGTATTCTTATTTATCATCGCTGCCCTTGAAGATTATTATTGATGACATGACACTTGTGCATTCAACACCCAAACACCCCGAAGAATGGAATTATTTATTCGACACACGGGATGCTATTGAAAATTTTAACTACTTTCGAACCCGGCTGTGTTTCATTGGACATTCCCATCGGCCCGTGGCTTTTTTTCACGAAGGCGAGCGCTACTGGATTTCTTATGATCCGACACTTTTAATCAGGCCAAAGATGCGGGGCATTATTAACGTAGGGAGCGTAGGACAGCCGCGAGACGGTGATCCGCGTGCGTGCTACGGAATTTACGATGAGGAAGACGGTGAATTTCAGTACATTCGGGTTCCTTACGATGTTGAAAAAACGCAGGCAAAAATGCGAAAAGCCGGGTTACCGGATTATTTGATCCACAGGCTTTTTGTGGGCAGATAGAACATCCACTAATGAAGCAGGAGATCACGATGATTCCCATGAACGAGAAATCCACCCCTGAAAAAACAATTATTCTTTCGGAAGAGCAATTTTGGGCCATTTCAAAATTGATCTCTTCGCTTAAGGGGAAATTGAATTCTCGATTGGTTGTTTTCGGGGACATGGATGGGCAGCTTATTTCGAAAGACGGGGAAATCCCCGGATTAGATACCACCGTGTTTACCGCGCTTATGGCCGGTGATTTTTCGGCAACCAAAGAGATGGCCCGGATCATGGGATCGAAAAATGAATTCAAACTTCACTACCACGAAGGCAGCCATCAGCACCTGTATATTGCGGCTGTTGGCGGACAATTCTTCCTGGCCGTTATTTTTGATCCCTCCGTTACTTTGGGAATGGTACGTATCTTTACAAAAAAGACGATCGAAAAAATCAATAAAATTATCGAAACTCAACCGGCAGAAGAGGAACAGATTACGCAAATGATTGACTCAGAATTTAAGTCGCTTGTAAAAGATGACTTGAATAAGATTCTGGGATAAGCCTGGCAAACAATGTTCATTAATTGGGCAAAACGCGAGATTTCCATTAAAATCGTTTACTATGGTCCCGGATTGAGTGGCAAAACGACCAATCTTGAATATATCTACTCAAAAATTGATCCTTCCCACCGCGGCGAAATGGTTTCACTCAAAACAAAAGACGACCGAACTCTTTTTTTTGATTTTATGGAATTCAAACTGGGTAATATTAAGGGGAAAATTCCCCGCTTTCGCCTGTACACCGTTCCGGGGCAGCGTTTTTATGCCTCCAGCCGGAAGATTATCCTGAGCGGTGCCGATGGGATTGTTTTTGTGGCCGATTCCCAGCGGAGCCGCCTTCGTGAAAATATGGACGCACTGCTCGATCTTGAAAAAAATTTCATCCTTGAGGGCCGGACACTCGCGAATGTTCCGTACGTAATTCAATATAACAAACGGGATCTGGATCAAATCCTTCCCGTTGGATTGTTGCAAAAAAAACTGAACTTTCTGAATGCACCCCATTTTGAAGCGGTTGCCAATAAGGGAGTGGGTGTGGTTGAAACCCTAAAAATGATGATTCAATTAGTGATTGAGGATATTGAACACAAGCTTCGCGCCTAACCGGATCCCCAAAAAGAGCGCTCAATGAATTGAGAGGACGGAGGAATGATTAAAAAAAAGATTTCAAACGGCTCATTTCAGCAGATTATTGAAGAGGAATTTGTCAAGGTGATGAACCTGGGCAATTTCGAAAGCGTGTATCTGTTTTCCGATGAGGGTTTGCCGATTATTGAACTCTGCGGAAGGGGGGTTATTACCGGTGACGATGCCTCGCAGATGGTGCTCCAGACGAAGGGAATACTGGAGACGCTTAATGAAGAGGACACCCAACCCGGCGTCAAAGAAGTGCTCTTTTACATGGAGGATCGCAGAAAAGTGGATATTCGTTATTTTCGTGCGCTGGGCCAGCAGGTGGCTCTTGCTTTGGTAGTTCCTCCCGGAAAATCCTACCGCTCGCACGCCAATCGGATGATCCGTTTCCTGAGTCGTATTGAAGCCGACGTGTAAGGAAGATATTTTCATGGAAAACGCGCGTTCCTCCCCTTCATTCCGCCAGATTTTCTCATGGGCGATTTACGATTTTGCCAACACCATTTTCTCGATGAATGTGGTGACCATGTATTTTTCGCTCTGGATTACGGTAAATTTGGCGCGGGAGGATTTCTGGGTAAGTGCCGGAAATTCCGCTTCGATGCTGCTGGTGGCGCTTTCGCTGCCGGTTTTGGGCGCCATCTCCGACAGCGTCGGGCGGCGCATTCCCTATCTCTTCATTTTTACCCTCGGGTCGGTTTTGGGAACCGCACTTATCGGAATGGTGAGCTACTGGGTGCCAAATGAGATGTGGCAGCTTGCTTTTGCTGTCCTTTGTTTTATTATCGCCAATTACGCGTTTCAGGGGGCCCTGGTGTTTTACAATGCCCTTCTGCCGCAAATTTCCACCCCGCGCACAATAGGCCGCATTTCGGGGCTGGGCGTGTCGATGGGGTATCTGGGAGCCATTATCGGACTCCTGATGGTGATGCCGTTTGCCCAGGGCGAGATAACCTTTCTCCATCTGGACATTCCGTTTTTACAAAAAGATTGGCAGCAGGTGCAACTGATTGAAGCGGCATCTTTGCAAACTCAGGCAGCCTTTCTCGACACCTCTATTGATAAAAATGCCAATTACAAATACAAGCTCGTTCCTCAATCGTCAAATGGCCGCGCAATAACCGGTTGGGAATTGAGCAGCAAGGACACGGTCATAGAGAACCAGCACACCGCTAAGCGTGCCATCCGGGTTCGTTTACCAAACGGAAAAAAATGGGGCGCGGGTTCTCTGGTGCTTTTGCGAAAGGAAAGCGGTTGGGGGAGGCGGGGAACGTTTATTCCAACAGCCGTTCTGTTTTTCCTGTTTTCGCTCCCCACGTTTATTTTTATTCGGGAAAAGGTGACCCCGCATCCCGGCGGCCGGGTGAGCGTGAGAGAAGCCATTTCCCGCGTGAAGGACGGCATTATGAATACCCGGAAATATCCGGGGGTTCTTAGATTTTTGCTGGCCAAATTCTTTTACGAAGAAGGGATTCAAACCGCTATTATTTTTATGGCCGTTTATGCGGTTAAGGTGATGGGATTTCCAAATGAAAAAATCATTCTCTTTTTTATGGTCACTACCACGGCCGCAGCTATCGGATCTCTTCTTTTTGGCTACATTACGGACCGGCTCAATCCGAAGCCCACATTGATGATCGTCATTTCCGGCTGGGTGTTAAGTTTAATGGCGATTATTCTGACCACCAACACCACTGTTTTCTGGATGATTGGAAGTGTGATTGGCATTTTAATGGGTTCCACCTGGACAGCGGCCCGCCCGCTTCTGGTTACACTGGTTCCCCCGGAAATGTTGGCCGAATTTTTTGGTCTCTATTCGTTGTCGGGTAAAGTGGCAGCCATCTTCGGTCCGCTGGTCTGGGGAGGGACGGTGCTTCTTCTGAAGCCTTACGGCGATGTCGTTCGTTACAAGGGTGCTGTGTTTTCGCTGGCTCTGATGATGCTTCTGGGGTTGTTCCTTCTCTGGAAAGTTCCGGCCAAAACATTTGAAAAACAAAAATCATTTGGTGAATAGCCTGTAAAGGAGAACAGATGGAACGGATAGGCATCTTCCCGTTTGGGAAAGAAGTGCAAAGAGTTGAACAGGTGGAGCGTTCTTTCAAGAAAATATTTGTGTTGGGTGTGTATGCCAGTGCAGTTCATGCACGGTGGGTGGATAAAGAAAGCAAAACAGTAGTTAAAGCTCTTGCTGTTGCGAGTGAGCCGTACATTTTCTGGCGAGGTGAAAACACTGAAGAAATTATTAGCACGATACAAATTCCGTATCAGTTGGGAAAACTTTTACCAGCCGATAAAAAATT
>JAADHR010000176.1:0-3260 GCA_013151735.1 Calditrichota bacterium
TCTATTTTGGGAGGAATGCTGGGTACCCTGGTGGCGAAATTTGGCTTCGGCATCGGCTGGGATTACATTATTTTTCCAGCCATTGGCCTGTCTCTGGTTTTGTTGATTGGCGTCAGCCTGCTCACGCCCCCGTCGCCGGAAGAAAAATGGAAACCGTTTATGGAAAAATCTTGAAAGCCCAAAATGAGGAATTTATCCCCACGGGTTTGCACGGGTTTTCACGAAATGAAAATCAAAAATTGGTATGAATGGGTGTTCATTCGTGGGCTGTTTTTGTTTCAACTCATTTCCACGAATTTCTGGAAAGTAACGAAAAGAGAAAGAGATCATGAAAAAGCGGATTTTTATTACGATTGGAATGATTGTGGTTTTGGCATCGTCTGTCTTTGCACAGAATTTTCTGTTGAATCCCACCCTGAATCCCACCCGGAACGAGGTGTACCAACAAATTGACGCCCGGAAACACCGCCTGCTGGAATACTACGCCGCACGAACGGTCTCACCCGGGTTTTTTGGAGCGATGGCCAAACTGGCCACTCACACCGATGTTCCGACGGCCTTTGCCTGGATCGATTCCATGCTGGTTCATCCCCATGGCGACATGTTTTACATCTACCCGCTCATGGCAACCTACCTCTATTTTCAGGATGTGCTGCCCCCCAGTCTCAAAGCAAAAATCAAAAACATCTTCCACACCTACACGCCTTACCGCGGGGACACCGAGAACCACTGGCTGATGTACTACACCTCGATTCTGCTGGCTTCCCAGACCTGGCCGGGGGAAACCGGAGATTTTTGGTTCAATGGAAAATCCTCCGGCGAAAATTACAAGGAAGCCAAAAGCTACCTGGAAGACTGGATGCGGATTGTGACGACCATCGGAACCGGAGAATTTGATTCCCCGGATTACGGGGAGGTGTACCTTTCGCCGCTGTTTCTGCTGTACGAATTTTCCAAAGAGCCAAAATTCCGGATGGAAGCTAAGCTGATTCTCGATTGGTACTGGGCGGATTACGCCCCGGAGTATCTGAAGGGGATGTTCTGCGGGGGACACAGCCGGATCTACGAGCCGCAGGTATACGACCTGAAACGCTCAGAAATGAGCCACTACGGGTACCTCTATTTTGGCGAAACACCCTTCAATCCGGACGGGCGCATGGCGCACACGGTCGTGGGGGCCCTGAGCCGCTACAAAATCCCGTACGAAATTGTTATGGCGGCCCGGGACCGCTCCGTTCCGTACGTTCACACGGAAACCAAACGCGTCCGCAACATCATCCGGCACGGCACGAAACGGAATCCCCCGGTGTACAAGTACGATTACATGACCAAAGACTACTGCCTGGGCTCTTTGCAGGGCGGCATTTTGCAGCCCATCCAGCAGCACACCTGGGATGTAAGCTGGGTGTCCAGTAAACGCTACTCTACCATTTTTTCTCTGCATCCGTACTACTCCTCCAGGGAACTTACCACCTTCTTCCCGGAAGAAACAAAAATCCTTACGCGCGATGTGGTAAAATCCAAAGGAACCTACAACAAACCCAACAAATGGACGGGCGGCTCGCCCTACGAGCACACCTTTCAGTACAAGAATGTGATTATTGTGCTGTACAATATTCCGAAAACGGTTCACTACCACCACATCGACATGTTTTTTCCGAAAAATCTGGATGTGCGGGAAACCGATTCCTCAGGCTGGATTTTTTGCTCCGGCGGAAATGTGTACATTGCTGTTTTGCCTTTTAAACCCTACAAGTGGATTGAGGAAACCATCAACTGGCGGCTGCGCAGCTCCTCGCTTAAAAACGGGTTGATTTTAGAGGTGGCCTCCAAAGACGACTACCCGACTTTTGAGGCTTTTAAAAAATACATCCGCCGGCGGACACCGAATTTGTCCCATTTTGACAAGGATTTAACGGTCCAATTTCGCACCCCGGACAACAATTTCATGAAATTCACCTACCCGAACCAGCGCTTTTTAAACGGGGTGGCCTGGGATTTCAGCCGATACAAGCTTTTTCACGGCCCGTTTACTGATGCGGAGGTCGGCAGCCAGAAACTGCTGATTCACTACAAAAACCAGAACTACGAAATTGATTTCAAACACACCCAAATTCGGCACTGGGTGAAATAGAAAACCGTAATGAGAATCTTCGCTTGTTGCACTCGCTCAGAATGACAGGACCATGCGAATGGCTGTCATTCTGAGTCGGTGACAGGATGGTAAAGAATCCGGTTGTAAGCAAAGAGAAAAGCGGTTTCCCTCGGTCGCTGAGCAGAGTTGAACCAGCGGAGTCGAAACGAGCGGAGAACCAAAATGGAAGAATTCGTGAATTCGGTGCAATCAAAATGAACGCCCTTCCCACGCGAAAAGACGTTATTCGCCGCTTTCAGGAAACGGGCGGCCGGGTAGCCGCCGTGCTGCCCATCCGCTATCCCCGCGAGCTGTTTCGTGCCTTTGGTCTGCTTCCGGTGGAGGTCTGGGGGCCGCCCCATGCCGACGCTTCCCTGGGTGGCAGCCACCTGCAATCCTACACCTGTGCCATCGTGCGAAATGCCGTCTCCTTTTTGCTGAGCGGGGGATTGGATGCCACAGACGTGATTCTGGTTCCCCACACCTGCGACTCGCTCCAGGGGATGGGCTCCGTTTTGCTGGATTTTGTCCGGCCCCGGCAGAAGGTGCTGACGCTTTACCACCCACGGGGCACCCGGCCTGTCGATTTTGATTTTTTGGTCGAAGAACTCAAACACCTGTACAGCGAGTTAGCAGACTGGAGCGGAAAATCACCCTCAACGGAGGATTTGCTTCAGGCAATTGCCCGGGAAGAAACAGCCGACGAAGCCCTGGCGCAGCTTTATGACGATCGCTGGCGCCTGAATCTTTCGGACCGGGAGTTCTACACCGTGGTGCGGGCACGGGAATTTCTTCCGGCGGAAGAATTTACTGCTTTTGTTCAACATCTTCCCCGAGGGGAAGCGAAACGCCCTGCAGGCGTACTACTTTTGCTGTCCGGGATTGTGCCCGAACCCATGCGGCTTTTTGATGAAATTGAAGCCATGGGCGCTCGCGTAGCGGCCGATGATTTGGCCTGCTGCACCCGGCGGCTCTACGCAAAAGGGACAGCCGACGAACCCTTTGCCCGAATGGCCGAACGTCTGCTTTCGGCTCCGCCGGATCCGACGCGGGGGTCGCCCATTTCCGAGCGAATGGCGTATTTAAAAAAGCTCATTAAAACCTCCGGGGCAAAGGGGGTGTTAAT
>JAADHR010000176.1:3273-3622 GCA_013151735.1 Calditrichota bacterium
AAATTCTGCGAGCCGGAACTTTTTGACGTGCCGCTCATTCGGAAAAAACTGGAGGCTGCGGGTATTCCGGTAACTTACGTGGAATTTGAGATGGGGGAACCGCTCTCGCAGCAAACCCTCACGCGTATTGAAGCATTTGTGGAAATGCTTGGGTGATGGGTGATGAATTTGTTGAGTTGGTGGGGTTTATTGGGTTCATGGAGTTTGTTGGGTTGGCAGAGTTTTTTGGGTTCAACTGTATCGGGGGGGGCCCGGGGTGTCTCGGTACGATCCTCCTTCGTCGGATCACTCGACGCCCGGTATTTGGTGAATTGGAGGAAAATGAGGAGAGCCGCCTCCGGTCATCGAG
>JAADHR010000177.1 GCA_013151735.1 Calditrichota bacterium
GGGGTGGGTTCAAAAGAGGCCGTGCCTCACTATTCTGAAATATTGCTTTTCCCATAAAAAATTCCAGCAGAGCCGCCTTTTCTATTTTTAAGAGATCTCCCCCCTTTTTTCACAAAAAAACTTTTTGGAAATAAAAATCGCAGCCACCACAAAGCAAAGGATTTACCATCGGAGGGATATGTGAGCGCCTACAGCTTTTCGACCCGATCCCAAAACTCTTCCCGGATGCGTTTCCATTCCATCTTGAACCACGGCGAATAGCGGTCTTCATGCTGAGAGAGATCGGTTTCCAGCTCCTCAGCCCCTACAAATTTCCATTCCGCGATTTCATTTTCATTGGCACGAACCGGCCCGTTGTATTTCCCAATGTACACCGAACAAAGCTCTCTTTCGGAACCTTTGTGCTTATAGCGGGCATGGTACTGAAATTTGTACAAAAAATGAAGCGGTACCGAAAATCCGATCTCCTCTTCCAGACGCCGCTGTGTGGCAATCTCCATGGATTCCCCCTTTCTGGGATGACTGCACACACTGTTCGACCAGTACAACGGCCAGAGCCATTTTTGATCACTTCGCTTTTGGAGGAGCAGCTGTTTTTGATCGTTAAAAATAAAAATGGAAAAGGCCCGGTGTAAAATGCCTTCCCCCCGATGACAGTCCAATTTGGGTTTATAGCCAACAACTTCGTCAAATTCGTTGACCAAAATCAAAGGTTCATCTTCAAAAGAGACAACGTGAGTATTTTCAGACATAAAACCACCTTCACTCATTGGAACAGTCCAGATTTTTTAGTTACCCGATTTCCGTAATAATTCCGCGGTAGCCGGCTTTCTGCATGGCCTCCACAACCTGCTCGGCATTTTCGGGACACAAGGCAATCACGGCACCACCACCACCACCACCGGTAAGTTTAGCGCCCAGCGCCCCGTTATTTCGGGCAATTTCTACCAGCTCTTCCAGTTCCCAGGAGGATACCTGAAGCGCATTTAACAGGCCCTGATTAATATTCATCAAATAGCCCAGTTTTTCCAGATCGTACTCTTGAATCGCCCCGACAGCCTGTATGGTTAAATCGTCAATTTGTTTGAATATCTGACCGTAGAGCGATTTGTTCTTTTCCCATGCCTGACGAACCTGACGAACCATTTTCAGCGTCAAACCTTCCACGCCACTCAGTCCAATCACAATGGGAAGGGGTTTGGGAACCACCACCTCCTGAAACATGGGCGGCGTGTCCTTCCGGTACAGAATAAATTTTCCGTAAGTGGCCATCGTGTTGTCGATTCCCGAAGGCGTGCCGTGGACTATTTTCTCAGACTCGTAGGCCAATGTGTTCACTTCTTCGTCGGAAAGCCCCAATTTGAAATGCTCGGAGAGGGCGCGAATAATGGCAACCGCCAGTGCGGCCGAGCCGCCCAATCCCATGGCCCGCGGAATCTGGGGAAGCACAAAAAGGCGCATATTCTGATCCAGCAGCTGGAGGGAACTCAGAATCATGTGAAGCGAGTTGTAAATGGAATACTTGTAGTTTTTACCGCGTTGGATTTCTTCCTCAATCCCCCATTGCGGCACGATCAAGTGAATTCCATCCCGGGCGTCTTCCACCCGGGCCTGAATCGCCAACGAAATAGGCGCTGCAATGGCATGACTTCCGTACACCACTGCATGCTCGCCTAAAAGAATCACCTTGCCGTGTCCCGCAGGCAGAGGTTTCCCTCCTTCCCCCGTGGTATCAAACGCCGCTTTACCCTGAAGCATGTGCAAAATCTCCTGAGCCTTCCAGATTTTTATGGTTCCCCCTTCAATCAATCGATCCACAACCTCATCAAAATACTCTTCGGGAACGTGTGCGGCCTTGGCGACACTGCGGGCGTGCAAGCTCATGTGTCCCCGCTGAATACCCTCCGTTACAAGTGCCCGAAGTGCCGAAAAATTCTGTGCCAGTCCCACGGCTCCCATGACCTCTGCCAATTCCCGCGCGGATTGAATCCCCAATATTCGGTGGGCAATTTTCACAGCCGGATTGGATTGCAGGGGTCCGCCCACCGTGCCGACCTTGATCGGAAGCTCGATGGTGCCCACCAAATTGCCTGCTTCGTCTTTGTACCAGTTGGTCAGGGACGAGTACGCCTGCCCCCGGGCAGCGTAGGCATGCGCGCCCGCCTCCAGCGCCCGCCAGTCGTTACCGGTGGCAATGGCCACGGGATCAATCCCGTTTAAAATGCCCTTGTTGTGGGTGGCCGCCCGGTAGGGATCCACAGCCGCAAAGTGGTTGGCCAGAATAATTCCCTCACGAATTTCCTCGCCCGAAAAATCTTTGCCTTCCAGGAGCTTCGAGGGAATCACGGCTTTTGCCCGCACAATGGATCGATCGGCCAGATTGGAAAGAATTCGCAGAAAAACTTTTCCGTGCGTGATTTTTTCGATGAGCGAAGCCACCCCCTCGCACATGCTGTTCACAAGATTTGCCCCCATGGCGTCCCGGGTATCCACAAACAGGTGAACCACCAGCATTTCGCCGAACCGGGAAGAAGCCGGATGCAAAACCACTTCCAGATCCCGGGCACCGCCTCCGCGCGCGGCCATGTGCGGATGAAGGTCATTTGCCAGATTCAGGATTTCGTCCTTTCGCCGAAGAATGGCCTGTTTGGCCCGCGTCGGATGCTCCACATCGACTACCTGAATTTGGCCGATCAGAATGGGGTCGGTACTTTTGCTTTCAAATCCTCCGGCCGCCCGGACCAGTTTGGCCCCGGAGCTCACGGCGGCAATAATCGACGGTTCTTCCACCACCATGGGCACAATGTAATCTTTGCCGTTGATCAGAAAATTAAGGCCGAGACCCAGTGGAAGGCTAAAAACACCAATCACATTTTCCACCATTTTATCGGCTTCTTCGGGATGAAGAACGTATTTTCCGTTGGTCAGTTCGCGGGTTTCTTCTTCGGTGAGAATGCCATTCTGTCGCAGAATTTTCAATCGTTCTAAAATAGAGTACTGATAAAAATTAGGAATTCGAGATGTCTTCATGTATTTTGGCCTCGTCGTGTTGAATCTGAATTCCCGTTGTTCCAAAATCTAAATCCATAATTTCAAAACCGGCACGGGTGATTTCCTGCCGGAGGCTTTCAATTACCTCCTCGGAATCGCTGAAGGCAATCCCCAGATCACCGCCGCCGGCACCGGACGGTTTGTACACCGCCCCCACATTTGCCGATATATCCGCCAATTGCTGGTGTTCTTTTGAAATGACCGGCGCTCCGATTTTTTCCCCCAGTTTTTCCATGATCTGGTGGTACGCCCGAACGCTTTCCAGAAATCCGGGTACATTCTCCTGTTTAAACGCACGGCATCCTTCAGACGACCAATACCGCATTTCCTCCAGAAGCGACTGGTAATGCTTTCGGTTTAATTGTTTGAATTTGTAAAACTGCTTCACAAAATCGATGGTCGAGGAAGATTTGCCTGCCCAAATGGGCAAATAATGCAATCCGGACGGCATTTTAAGGGGTTCGGCTTTTGCGGAAAAATTTGGCCAGGAATCCTCAATTTTATAGCACAAGACCCCCCCGTAAACCGAGGCGGCAATATCAATTCCGCTGCCCATGTTTCCCTGTGCCAGGCGGTGGGCCTCAAGGGCCTCCCGAAATAATTTATTCGCATCCTGCGGGCGCCCCATGACCTGCTCGTACAAACTGGCAATCAGCGCAACGGTGAGAGCCGCGCTGGAACCCAGCCCAAGTTTCGCCGATTGTTTTTGATAAAAAAATTCAGAGGTATCCAACAGGATACTGGTTGAAACCAGGGATTTCCCGTGCTTTTTCAGGGTGTGCAGGGCATATTCAAAGATTGAAAGAAAGAGCTGCATTTTTTGAGCGGTTCTTTTAAGCGGGCGTTTCAGGAATTGAATTCTTCCGCTGGCATCGATTAAAAACCGCATTCCGGGGATGTCGATGGCCGGCGCCCGCAAGAGGAATGTGGAATCCCCTGTGCTTTCCAGCGTGACCTGTGCAAAACGATTCACCGTAGCCACCAGTGCTGAGGCACCCTCCAGCACCGCATATTCACCCAACAAAATCAGCTTTCCGGGTACTTTTGTAATAACTTTCAATGGTTTTCCTCAATTATGTGCGCGCCGGGGCCCACAGTTGTGTGGATGAGACGCCGGACACCCGAGATATTTCTAAGAATCGACGTTACCTGCTCGGAATAACCGGGTTCGCAGATGACCTTGACCTGAGGTCCCGCATCAATTGTGAAAAATACGGGAACACCCTTTTTACGAAGATCAAGAACGGCCTGAATGACTTCAACGGTGACGGCATTCCAGTAAATTAATGCGGGCTTCGTGGCCATCATAAGCCCGTGCATTTTCAAGCAACTGTGCTCGGCAATCTCGGCCAGCCGGTCAAAATCACGCTGAATAACAGCCTCCCGCATCCCGGCAATGTCTGCTGGTGACGCTTCCACCCAGGCGGTGTAATAGGGAGAGGTTTCCTCCGACCGTTTCATCCCCTCCGTGGAACCGACGGCCTTTTTCTCCTCGGTCGTAACAGCCACCAGAATGTCCAGCGGCCAGTACTTTTCATCCGCAATTTGGACAGCAAAGCTGTCCGTGCCGTCCGGCTTTTCCCCGCGAAACATTTCTACAAAACCGCCAAAAACGGAGCGCGCCGCCGAGCCGGACCCCTTCCGCGCCAAAATTGAGAGCTCTTGCGGCGAATAGCTCAAATTCAAGGCCCGTGTGGCAGCCAGCGCAAGTGCCGCAAAGGCTGACGCCGAGGACGCCAGACCGGCGCCGGTCGGAAAATTATTTTCGCTTTCGATGCGGGCAAACCGGCTCTCTTTTAAAGGTCGGCGGATTTCATCCAAAAAATAAGCAATTCTCAGCCGCTCCGATTCATTGGCCGGTCGCCCATTAAGAAAAAGTTCGTCTTTCTGCAGGGAGGGGTCAAATCGCACCGACGTTTGGGTGTACAAATCCCGAAGGGTGATCGACAGGGACCCAACAGCCGGAAGATTAAGCCGTTCATTCCGCTTTCCCCAATATTTTACCAAAGCAATGTTTGAATGAGCAATTGCTGTAGCTGTCATTTAAATAACGATTTGTAACTATTTAGCCATCAAAATAAATAATGATTTGGTTTCCACTTTTCGTAAATGTCGTGGATTAAGAGTCTAAAAACAAGAACCTAACTTTTTAATCTACATATAAAATATCAGGAAATCAATAAAAATTTGGAACCCATTGCGCGTCTGAATCGCTACACATCACCAGCCTTCGGCTTGTGGCACTCGATTGAATGAATTCTTTGCTTTTAACCGCAAACTATCGCAACCCAGATACTTGCACGCCATTTTTCAGGCGTTTTTGCTCAGGTACAATTTTGGAAAAAAACCAATCGAATGGGACATTAGCCCTTCTCAAGAGCCCCCCGAAATGCCTGAACCATTTCTTTATTCCGATCAACCAGAAGAACCTGTTTTAAAGACGTTGCCTCAAACGACAGCAGAACTGAAACGATTGCCAGAGCCGCGTCAGGACGAGGCACGCGGCCCACCCCGGTGCCCATCCCCGGAAAAGCAAGGGATTTCACGTTCAGGTGATCCGCGGTTTCCAGGGCAGCCTGAACCGCTCGTTTGATATTTTCAATCGTCGTCCGTTGCGTGGGTTTTTCCATAGTCGGAGCATGAATCACGTACCGGGCGGCAAGGCGTCCGGCGGTGGTGGCCACGGCTGTTCCTACGGGAATCGGGGCCCGGGCAACGGCCTCTTTTTCAATCTCCGCCCCACCCGCACGCTTGATGGCACCGGCCACACCACCCCCCATTTTACCAAAGCTGTTTGCCGGATTGACAATCGCGTCTGCAACTATTTTGGTTAAATCGCCCAATTGAACATCAATCATTTCTTTTTTCATTTTGTGTGCTCTTTTTAAAAAATGTTTCTACTTGAATTTTTGTGGGCATTGTTTTAGCGGAATACGCTAAAAGAAATCTTTAAAAAACAACAAAGCCCACTCTGTATTTTTGTTTTACTGCAAAAACTATCAGTAAAAATACTGAAAGGGAAAATCTGCCTTTTTATTCCTGTGTACCATCTCACTTTAGTGCGTATTTAGCAGAATCTGTCTATTCCTGACCCTCCCTCCGGCCCCCTCCCTGAAATCAGGGAGGGGGAGTCAGGGGGTGGGTTCAAAAGGCCGGATTTCATTTTCAAAAAGACTATTTTCCCCGTAAAAAAACATTAAAAAAAATGCGCCATTAATTCAATGCAATACCGCTAACAGTTACTGCAAAAATTAAACCCA
>JAADHR010000178.1 GCA_013151735.1 Calditrichota bacterium
TTGCGAGATGGGCGGCCACCGGGGGAACCATTGACCGGAGGGGCCTGTACAGCGCCGGAAGCGATACCGGTTTCTACTACGTGACGGCCGAAGATTCGCTGAGCGGGATTACGGGAGCAGCGGTGGTTTGGATTTCGACAATCACCAAAATCGATGCCGAAAAGAATGCCAAACCGCCAACCCGGTTTACTCTGTTCCAAAACTATCCCAATCCGTTCAACCCGGAAACGACCATTCGGTTCGACGTCGTAAAGTCCTGTCACGTGCAGCTCACACTTTACGATCTTCAGGGGCGCGTGGTGAAAAAGCTTGTCGACGGAGAATTTTCTCCCGGCCGCTACAAGGTAAAAATTCGTGCGACCCATTTATCCTCCGGCCTGTATTTGTACTCCATAAAAATGGGGGATTTTCACGCTGTGAGGAAGATGCTCATTTTGAAATAGGTCGTGTCGGCGAAAAACAGGATTCCATTTTTTAAGAGTGGAATCAATTTGACTCCCGGCTTCCTGTGGTCAACCCGGTTGGTGTGCAATTCGCCATGTCGAATTGGCTCATGAATACGATGTCTTCGCGTTTGCAACCGCCGGGTTGTCATCTGGAGTGGTCGTCTGCAAAATTCAGATAGATCCCTTCCGGTCCACACGAAAAATAGCGGTTGTAGAATTATATGGACAACTGCACGCCTCATGCAGCCTGTCGATTATTCTTCACTCGTGTAGAATAGTCTGCACGTTCCTTCATTTTTCCTGTTCCCTACACTTTTGGAAAAAGTCAATAAAACAACGACCTATCCATGTCGATGAAATTTGGCATAACTATTGATGCCTATTTCCGAAACTTCGTGCCTGACGAACTAATTTAAAGGAGATTTAAAATGGGAATGAAACGTTTGATGGGTGTTGTCATTATGGCGTTATTGATTGTTTCGGTGAGTTTAGCTCAGGAAACGCCGCAAAAGAAAAGTGATGTTAAATCATCAAAAACGGTTACCTGCGCTGTTTGTGGAATGAAGCTGCCTATTGCAAAAGCCGGGGCCAAAACCACCTACAAAGGCCAAACCTATTACTTTTGCAGTACGGCCGAAAAGGCCAAATTTCAGAAAAACCCCGAAAAATATATTTCCACATCCAAGAAAGACCGCTTAAAACCGGCCAGGGTAGAGAATGAATCCGTTGAAGGCCACATGCGGGGGATGAAAGGCATGGCCGCAAAAGCAGCTGAATTTGCGGTCGACCCGGTTTGTGGAATGAAAGTCAATCCTAAATCTGCAAAATATAAAACCAACTACAAGGGCAAAACATATTATTTTTGTGCCAAAGACGATCTGAATACCTTTAAGAAAAATCCCTCAAAATACATCAAATGATGACATTCTTCGGGCGAAAGGTTATATTCTTGTCTGATGAAATGTATTCGGGCCACCTTGCGGAGGGTTCAAACCTTCGCAAGGTTTCTCTTAACGAACGACGAATCTGGAAGCGGAAATGAATGTAAAAAAAATTGCATTAGTATTGGTTATAGGAAGTTTCATAGGTACGGGCGTGCTTTTTGCCCAACAGGAAAAAACGGATTCACGGACTGAATTGCAACAGTTGATCCAACTGGCCCTGAAGAAAAACCCCGGATTGCGGGCCAAAGCACTTCTGGTGGAATCGGTACGGACCAGAATCCCACAGGCAGGTGCCTTGCCGGATCCGCTTTTGAGCATCAGTTTGATGAATATGCCCATTAATTCTTTTTCATTTGATCAGGAACCCATGACCGGCAAACAGGTGGCCTTGATGCAAAAAATTCCATTTCCCGGGAAATTGGGATTAAAGCAGTCCATTGCCGAGTCCTCATTTGAAGTCGAGAAGTTCCGCAAAAAAGAATATGAAAATCAATTGATAGGCGCTATCAAAAAGACCTATTTCAGTCTTTTTGCTGTTGATCAAGTGCTTCGTGTGACGGAAAAAAATCTGCAGCTTTTGCAGGAATTTATTCGAATTGCCGAAACCCGCTATTCCGTGGGGAAAGGCCTTCAACAGGATGTTTTGAAAGCCCAGGTGGAACATTCTAAATTGTTGGACCAGCAGATTACACTCCGGCAGCGAAGGCGATCTCTTCAGGCAAAATTAAATTCGCTGGTCAACCGCTCCGTTGACACAACCATTCCGGAAATATCAACCCTTCATTTGGATTCACTCCATCTGGAGCCCCCGGAACTGGAAAAAATCGCCTTCGAAAGCCGCCCGTTTTTACACGCTCTCCAGACGCGTATTCAAAAATCACAGCAGGCGGTTCGTTTGGCCCAAAAAGGTTTTTTCCCCGATTTTAGTCTTGGCGTGGCTTACACACAGCGGAACCGCCTCCGAAACGGCATGGCCGGTATTGATTACGTTTCCGCCGTCATTTCCATCAACCTGCCCGTTTATTTTGCGAAAAAGCAGTCACAAAAAGTGAGCGAAATGCGCGCAAAGAAAACGGAAGCAGAAGAGACCTTTCAAAATACCTTGAATATGATTCGGTTTCAGATTGAAGATGCGTGGTCGCGTGTTCAAAAAAATAAGCGCCAGTTGGAGCTTCTGAATACGGGCATTCTTCCACAGGCATCGCAATCGCTGGATGCCGCCCTGGCGGGATATCAAGTGGGAAAAATTGATTTTTTAACCCTGTTAAATAATCAGCGAACGCTTTTTATGTACGAAAGTCAATATTACCAGGCCCTGGCTGCGTATGAGAAAAGCTTGGCCGACCTGGAAGTGATTGTGGGGAAACCCCTATTGGATGAACAGAGTGAAAGGTAAATCTCTATGCACAAATTAAATCCCTATTTTCGAAGCATTGCGCTTATTCTGGTTGGAATAGCGATTGGCTGGGGAGCATTTGCTTTTTTTCAGCCCAAAAAATCCGTGCAAAAAAACGAGGAGCGTCAATCTGCTCCGGAAGAAAAATCGGCACAGCTTTACACCTGTCCGATGCACCCGCAGGTCATTTCGAAGGAACCGGGGGAATGCCCGATTTGCGGAATGGATCTGGTTCCCGTCAAAACCGGCGAATCTTCACCCGGCAAGGCATCGTCTTCGTCGAAGGAAACATCGGAATCCGGGAAGAAGGGAAAAATTCTCTACTGGAAAGCGCCAATGGATCCCACGGAGATTTACGACCATCCCGGAAAGTCGAAAATGGGAATGGATTTGGTGCCGGTTTACGAGCGTGACGTGCAAAAAGGGGGAACCATTACCATTGACCCGGTAACCGTACAAAACATGGGCGTCCGCACAGCCGTTGTTCAGAAAAAGGATTTTAGCCGGACTATTCGAACGGTTGGAATTGTTGCGTACAATGAAAAGAAAATCAGCATTGTATCCACCAAAATTTCCGGATGGATTGACAAGCTTTTTGTGGATTACACCGGGCAGCTTGTGAAGAGAGGACAGCCTCTGCTGGAAATTTATTCTCCCGATCTGGTGGCAACCCAGCAGGAGTATTTGCTGGCCTTGAAGAACAAGGAGATCGTTGGAGCCAGTCCGTTTTCAGAAATTTCGAAAGGGGCTGAAACGCTTCTGGAGGCCACCCGCCAGCGACTGAAATTATGGGATATTTCAAGCGCCCAGGTTCGTGCCCTGGAGAAACGGGGCGTTGTGACCCGAACCATGAAACTTTTTGCGCCGGAAAATGGGTTTGTTGTGGAGAAGAAGGCGTTTCAGGGTGATTTTGTGCGGGCCGGAATGCCGCTTTTTAAAATTGCGGATATCTCTACCGTTTGGATCAATGCCACCCTGTATGAGAAAGATCTTCCCTGGGTGAAGCTGGGTCAGCAGGCGCAAATTGAATTCGATTCCTATCCAAATGACCCCTACACGGGGACTATTTCCTATCTGTATCCCTATCTCAATCAAAAAACGCGTACACTGGATGTGAGGATTACCCTGGCGAACCCCGGTTTTAAAATCAAGCCAAACATGTACGCCAACGTCAAACTGAAAACGGACGTGCAGAAAAATGCCCTGGTTATTCCTTCGGAAGCCGTGGTGCGTTCGGGGGAGAAAAATGTGGTGTTTGTTACCCTGGGTGAAGGCAAATTCCAGCCGAGGGAAGTGAAGCTGGGAATTGAAAACGAAAACGAGGTTCAGATCGTATCCGGTTTACTGCCCGGAGATGAAATTGTTACCTCGGCACAATTCCTGCTCGATTCTGAAAGCCGGTTGCAGGAAGCGATTCAAAAGATGCTGGAAGTCAACAAAAAGTGAGTCTATTCACAAAAGATAAGACCCACGAATTTCTCGAATTGATTTTATTGAATTCAAAAGAGTGCTGTTTGTGGCATTCATGGTTTTTAGAGCAAACTTAAAGAATAAAGAAATGACCTTGCGACGGCTTTTAACCTTCGCAAGATTAAATGCCCAAAAAATGGAAATCTTATGCTTGAAAAAATAATTGAATATTCTGTCCGGAATCGATTTTTAGTGCTTCTTTTTGCGATAGCCATTGGAATTGCAGGACTGGTTGCCCTTTTGAAAACCCCTGTGGATGCTATTCCCGATTTAAGTGATGTGCAGGTCATTATTTACACGGATTACCCGGGGCAGGCCCCTCAGGTTGTGGAGGATCAGGTGACGTATCCTTTGACGACTGCCATGATGTCTGTTCCTTTTGCTAAGGTGGTTCGGGGATATTCGTTTTTCGGGACGTCCTTTGTCTATATTATTTTTAAAGATGGAACGGATTTGTACTGGGCCAGAAGCCGCGTTCTGGAATATTTGAGCGCCGTTTCCAGTCGATTGCCGGCCGGCGTGAATCCAACCCTTGGCCCGGACGGAACGGGTGTTGGCTGGATTTACGAGTATGTGCTCGAGAGTAAGAATCACGATTTGAGCCAGCTGCGTTCGATTCAGGATTGGTATCTGCGATACGAATTAACCTCCGTACCGGGTGTGGCCGAAGTGGCCAGTGTGGGTGGTTTTGTTAAGCAGTACCAGGTGGAGGTGGATCCCAACAAATTGGTGGCGTACGGAATCCCGCTGTCCCGTGTGCGCATGGCTCTGAAAAGAAGCAACCAGGATGTCGGCGGCCGTTTGATTGAAATGGCCGAAACCGAATTCATGATACGCGGATTGGGTTACATTCACTCGGTGGAAGACATTCGAAAAATAGCTCTTGGCGTGGATAAACGGGGAAATCCCATTCAAATAAAGGATGTAGCTGATGTGCACATCGGCCCGGAACTCCGGCGGGGCATTGCCGATTGGAACGGGGAAGGCGAAGTAGTCGGGGGGATTGTGGTGATGCGTTATGGCGAAAACGCCTTAAAAACCATCAATCTTGTCAAAGCAAAGTTGAAAGATTTACAAAAGGGGCTTCCCAAGGGGGTAACCATTCGGTCTGCCTACGACCGCTCTTCTCTCATTGACCGGGCGATTGAAACGCTGAAGGGGAAGCTCATCGAAGAAAGCATTATTGTGGCGGTTATCAGCATTATTTTTCTCCTTCATTTTCAAAGTGCATTGGTAGCTATTATTACGCTTCCCATGGGTATTTTGATGGCCTTTCTGGTGATGCATTTGCAGGGTCTGAATGCCAACATCATGTCTTTAGGAGGAATTGCCATTGCCATTGGCGCCATGGTGGATGCCGCAATCGTCATGATTGAAAATGCTCACAAGCATCTGGAGGCCGGGGACGGAAAGCGCGATCACTGGCAGCTCATTATTGATGCGTCCAAGGAAGTGGGGCCGGCGCTCTTCTTTTCCCTGCTGATTATTACCGTATCCTTTTTGCCCGTTTTTGCGTTGCAGGCTCAGGAAGGCCGTCTTTTTAAACCGCTGGCCTACACGAAAACGTACTCCATGGCGGCTGCGGCGCTGCTTTCTGTTACCCTGGTTCCGATCCTGATGGGCTATTTGATCCGGGGAAAAATTCTTCCGGAAAACAAGAATCCCATTAATGTTTTTATGATTAAGATTTACAATCCCGTCATTAAATTTGCCCTGCGTTTTAAGATGGCAATCATTATGATTGCTACCCTTATTTTACTGGCCACCATCTTCCCGTTCAAGCAGATCGGCTCTGAATTTATGCCGCCCCTGAATGAGGGTGATCTGCTGTACATGCCCACGACAGATCCGGGAATCAGCATTACAAAGGCCCGCGAATTGCTCCAGCAAACGGACAAAATCATCAAGAGCTTTCCCGAGGTTGATCATGTCTTCGGAAAGATTGGACGCGCCGAAACCGCAACCGACCCGGCGCCGCTCTCGATGATTGAGACCACTATCACCCTGAAACCGAAGAAAGACTGGCGGCCCGGAATGACCCTGAAAAAGCTGGTGCGTGAATTGGACGATGCCATTCAATTTCCGGGTCTGACCAATGCGTGGACCATGCCCATCAAAACGCGCATTGACATGCTCTCAACGGGGATTAAAACACCCGTGGGCGTAAAAATTATGGGGAGCAATTTGACCATCCTGTCGAAACTGGGAGAGCAGATTGCGCAGGTCCTTCGCAAAGTCCCCGGCACCGTCAGTGTTTTCCCGGACAAAACCATTGGCGGGAATTACCTCGATTTTGAAATTAATCGGGATGCGATTGCCCGGTACGGCCTGACAGTTGGAGACGTGCAGGACGTTATCATGTCGGCCATTGGCGGAATGAATGTGACCCACACGGTAGAAGGGTTGGCGCGCTATCCGGTGAATGTCCGCTACAGCCGTGCATTTCGGGATAACCTGCCCGCGCTGAAGCGCGTGCTGATTTCTACACCCACCGGCGCCCAGATCCCGATTTCAGAGGTTGCAACAATCCGCATCCACAAGGGTCCTCCGATGATTAAGAGTGAAAACTCCAAAAGGACCGCCTGGCTGTATGTGGACATCCGCGGCGTGGATGTGGGATCTTACGTGAAAAAAGCTCAGGATGTGGTAAATAAAGGCATTGAATTCCCATCGGGGTACAGCATTGTTTGGAGCGGCCAGTTTGAATACATGAAACGGGCAGAAGCCCGTCTGAAAGTTATGGTCCCAATTGTCCTGACCATTATTTTTCTTTTGCTTTACTTCAATTTTAAAAATGTAACGGAAAGCCTGATGATCATGTTGTCGCTGCCCTTCTCCATTGTGGGAGGTATCTGGTTCATGTACATTCTGGGCTACAATATGAGTGTGGCCGTGGGCATCGGATTTATTGCCCTGGCGGGTGTGGCAGCCGAAACGGGAGTCGTGATGCTGATCTATTTGGATCAGGCCTACAATATGCGGAAAATGCAGGGAGAAATGAAGACGTCACGTGATCTGTACGAGGCGATTGTGGATGGGGCTGTAAAGCGGGTTCGTCCCAAAATGATGACGGTTTCGGCAATCATCTTTGGTCTTCTGCCTATTTTGTGGGGAACGGGTGCCGGTTCACAGGTGATGAAGCGCATCGCTGCTCCCATGGTGGGTGGAATGATGACGTCCACGCTTCTCACATTGATTGTGATTCCCGTTCTCTACGAATATTGGAAAGGCTGGGAGATTAAAAAATCCCGTAAGCTGGAAAATTCTCCTGGCGAGTAAAACCACCATTCTGTAGCCGCAGGCTTCATGCCTGCGGTGTTTTTTTGACAGGCATTAGCCATTGCGCACCCATAAAGGGTGCGGTTACAGCCTGTATTTGAAAAAATTCTTCATTCACTCCAAATCCCAAAAAAGCTCTTGTAAAAATCCCCTAAATTTACTAAAATTATTAAGTG
>JAADHR010000179.1:0-6983 GCA_013151735.1 Calditrichota bacterium
GAGATCGACGTGAACCGGATTCAAAAATTGGGCGTTGCCCTTCATTTGAACACGCCGGTGGATCGGCCTCTGTTTGAACGTCTGCAGCGCGATTTTGATTTTCTTTACCTTTCTGTTGGCGCTCAGGCCGGAAAACCGCTGCGTATTCCGGGAGAAGAGCTGGAAGGGGTTCAGGACGCTCTGGCGTTTCTTTCGCGCGTGCGAAAAGGGGAAGCGGTTTCTTTGGGGCAGAGGGTGCTGGTAATTGGCGGCGGGAACACCGCAATCGATGCGGCGCGCACGGCGCGGCGGCTGGTTGGGCAGAATGGGGACGTTACGCTGTTGTACCGCCGTACCCGGCACGAAATGCCCGCCGATGCGGACGAAATTCGCGAGGCGCTTTTGGAAGGTGTACGCCTGTTGGAACTGGCCGCACCGGTGGCAATCCGGCGGGAGGATGACCATCTCGTCGTCACCTGTCAGAAAATGGCGCTTGGGGAACCGGACGACTCGGGGCGCAGGCGGCCCGTTCCGGTTGAGAATTCGGAATTCCTGCTTGAAGCCGATGCGGTCATTCCGGCTATCGGTCAGGAAATGGCGCTCGATTTTCTGAATCCCGAGGATCTGAAAGCCGATCCCGTGACGCACGAAACAGCCATTCCCCGGCTTTACATTGGCGGCGACGCATTTCGCGGGCCGTCCAGCTTGATTTTGTCCATCGCTGACGGGAAAGAAGCGGCAGCGCACATACTGAAAGCGGCTGGGAAAGACGAACCGTCTCGGACGGTTCATCCCAAAAAAGAACTGACGCTGGCGGAGTTTCAGAAAAAAGCCGCCCGCCGGGAATGGGCCGTTCACCCCAAAGAATTACCGCCGGCCGAGCGCTTGAATTTCCGTCTGGTCAGTGAGCCTTTTACACCAGAAGACGCGCGAAAAGAAGCCAGCCGCTGTTTGCTGTGCGATGAAATCTGCAACGTCTGTGTGGGAGTCTGTCCCAATCGGGCGAACCTGTCGTACACCATTCAGCCGGTGGCGTTTAATCTCCAGAAAATTTCTTTTAAAACCGGGAAGCTGAAACTGGAGCCGGACGGAACGTTTCGCGTAGACCAGCGGTTCCAGGTTTTGAACATAGCCGATTGGTGCAATGAGTGCGGCAATTGCACGACCTTTTGTCCCACCAGCGGTGCTCCGTACCGGGACAAACCCAAGCTGTGTCTCTCGGAAGCTAGTTTTCGTGAGGAACCGGAGGCCTACCGGCTGGAGAAAAGGGGGGAATGGCCAAGTATTGTGTACAAGAAAAATGGCCGGCGTGTGCAGCTCACCCGGGAGGCCGATCGGTACGTGTATGAAACAGGCGTGGCCGTAGTCTGGCTCAATCGGAAGAATTTTTCGATCCTTCAGGTGGAAATGACCAAGCCTGCCGGGGAAATCCACCTGCAGCAGGCGGCTGCCATGCGGATTATTCTGGATAATCTGGGGAAGTCGTATTTGATGAATGTGACCTATTAGGAAAAAGCTCTGAAAAAATCGAGATTTCTGACAGAGGCAATGGTTAGTAACAAAATAAGATCATAATTTGTGATAAAAATTAATTTGCCATTAACACAGAGCCCCTTTACAATTACTTGATAAATATGTTTCTACGTAACATTTTTCTGTTATTGACCCTCCCCCCTTCCCCCTCCCTTATTTAAGGGAGGGGGAGTGAGGGGGAAAAAGTCAAATACTAAAGTCCGATTTTTTTAAAGTTTTTTAGGAAATAGAAATCATGTGCCAATTTGCTTTCAATCCCTATCGGAAGGAAACCCCCCACTGGGGGGAAGCGTACGCTTTTTTGAACGCCACCGATGTGTGGGATTTTCACCGGTCCCTGCCGGGGTACGCTCCGACGCCGGTGGTGGAACTGCCCCGGATTGCCCGGGAATTGGGACTGGGGGCGGTATTTGTTAAGGATGAATCCCGGCGATTTGGCATCAAGGCCTTCAAGGCCCTGGGAGCCAGCTACGCGATTTACCGGTTTCTGAAGCAGAAATGGGAGGAAAAATTCTCAACACCCTTTACTCCCGAGTTATTCAAGGATCCGGCTGCACTTCGGAAGCTGGGAACGTTTACCTTTGCGGCCGCCACCGACGGCAATCACGGGAGGGCCGTGGCCTGGACGGCGCGAAATCTCCGGCAAAAAGCGGTCATCTACATGCCGGCCGATTCTGCTCCGGCACGTGTGAAGGCTATTGAATCAGAGGGAGCTCGCGTGGTGCTGGTGGACGGCACATTTGACGATTGTGTGGAGCGGTGTGCCCGGGATGCGGAAGAAAATGACTGGCAGGTCGTATCGGACACGGCCTATCCCGGCTACATGGATTTACCCCGGTTTATTCTGCTGGGGTACACCACGCTCTTTCGTGAAATGGAAGATTCCCTCCATCCGCCCGGAAGCCCCGAAATCGATTTTGTGCTTCTTCCGGCCGGAGTGGGGGGATTGGCTGCAGCCGGCACCAGCTACTACGTGCGTCGCTACGGGAAAAATCGCCCCACGCTCATTTGCGTGGAACCCGAATCGGCCGCCTGTTTTCTGGATTCCGTTCGGTTTGGCCACGGGGAAGCGGTGGCCACCACAGGCGCACTGGATTCCATTATGGCGGGACTCAATTGCGGGGTTCCTTCGCCGGTGACCTGGCCGATTATCCGCGACGGAATGGATTTCTTCTTGGCCATTCCGGATCACTACGCGGAACAGGCCATGCGATTGTACGCCCGGGAAGGCGTGGTGTCCGGGGAATCGGGAGCCTCCGGCCTGGCGGGTTTACTGGCGCTGACCACCAGCCCGGCCTTACAGGAAGCTGTCCGGCAATTGGGACTGGGACCCGATTCCCGTGTGCTGCTCATTAACACAGAAGGCGACACGGATCCGGAGAGCTATCGGAGGATTGTTTCGATCGGAATTGAACATTATTAATTATTAAAAAATCCGGAAATAAAACCATGATCACCTTTACCCTGAACAATGAACCCAGAACCTACGACGGGGACGAAGCCCGTTCCCTCATGAGCTATTTACGGGAAGTGGAGGGCTTGACATCGGTCAAAAATGGATGCGACGGCCAGGCGGCGTGCGGGGCGTGTATGGTCGAGATGAACGGCCGCCCCACGCTTTCGTGCGTCACCCCCATGAGAAAGGTCAACGGAGCCTCCATTTTTACCCTTGAAGGGTTTCCCCCTCAGGTGAAAGAGACCCTGGCCCGTGCCTTCGTGAAAAAGGGCGCCGTACAGTGCGGTTTTTGCACACCCGGCATTTTAACCTGCACGAAAATTCTTCTGCAGGAAAATCCCAATCCGACGGAAACAGACATCCGAAAGGCCCTGCGGTTGAATTTCTGCCGCTGCACGGGCTACCAGAAGATCGTCGAGGCCATTCAACTGGGGAGCGAAGCCCTGCGCAAAAAGGAACCGATTGAGCTGGAAACCTCCGGCCGCGTAGGAACCCGGCACCCCAAGTACGAGGCCTACCAGCGTGCCCTCGGACAGGCGCCTTTTGTGGACGATCTGCGGTTCGAGGGCATGGTGTACGGGGCGCTGAAATTCAGCGACTATCCCCGGGCGCGGGTGCTGAAAATCGACACTTCTGTTGCGGAGCAAATCAGAGGCGTGCTTCGCATCTTTACGGCAAAGGACATTCCCGGCAACCGAATGGTTGGTTTAATTGTCAATGACTGGCCGCTGATGATTGCCGAGGGGGAAGTGACCCACTATGTCGGGGATGTTTTGGCAGGCGTGGTGGCCGAAACGGACGCCATCGCCCGGAAGGCTGCCGCAGCCATTCGGGTGGATTACGAGGTGTTGGAGCCCCTGACGGATATGCTTAAGGCAGAAGCCAGTTCCGTTCGCGTGCATGAAGGGGGCAATCTTCTGGAAACAACCGTCATTCGGCGGGGAGGCCGCGCGGACGAGGCGATCCGTGCCTCCGATTTTATAGTAACCGGCACCTACGAAACCCAGCGGATAGAACATGCCTATCTGGAAACGGAGGCGGCGGTTGCGCGTCCCTGGAAAAGGGACGGAATAGAGGTGTTTTCGGAGGGCCAGGGGGTGTACGAAGACCGCCGGCAGATTGCCCGGATTCTTGGATTACCGGAGGAAAAAATCAATGTGAATCTGGTGCCGAATGGGGGTGGTTTTGGGGGCAAAGAGGACCTCACGGTTCAGGGACATGCAGCGTTGTTCGCGGCCTATTTAAAAAAACCGGTCAAGGTCCGCCTGACGCGCGACGAGTCCATGCGGATGCACCCCAAACGACATCCCATTCACATGGAATACACGGTGGGGGCCAACCGGGACGGCAAGCTCACGGTGGTCAAAGCGCGTATGATTGGTGACACGGGTGCGTACGCCTCGGTCGGTATGAAGGTGCTGGAACGGGCCGCCGGGCACGCCGCAGGTGCGTACCATGTGCCGGTAGTGGATGTGATTGCCAAAACCGTGTACACCAACAACATCCCCTGCGGAGCTATGCGGGGATTCGGGGATAATCAGGCGACGTTTGCGCTGGAAAGTGCCATCGATGAGCTGTGCGAGAAGGCGGGATTCGACCGCTGGCAATTTCGGTACGACAATGCGCTGGTGAAAGGCTCGATGACCACCACCGGACAGGTGCTGGAAGGCGGGGTGGGCGTGCGTGAGACGCTGCTGGCCGTCAGGGAAAAATTTTATCAGGCCCGGTATGCCGGTCTGGCCTGCGCGATTAAAAACACCGGCATCGGCAACGGCGCACCCGATTTCAGCGAGGTGAAGATTGAAATTCAATCGGAAAATCACGTCGTGCTGCATCACGGCTGGACGGAAATGGGGCAGGGTGTGAACACCGTAGCAGTGCAGATGTTTTGCGAAGCGACCGGGATTGATCCCAATTGGGTGGAGGTGAAGGTGTCCACCCAGTACGAAGCCCGTTCCGGAATGACCACCGCCAGCCGGGCTACCTCGCTGGTGGGCAATGCCATTTTGGATGCCGTCAAAGGTTTAAAGCAGGATTTGAAAAATCACTCCTTAAATGAGTTAGTGGGAAGGGTGTACTCGGGACAATGGGTGTGTGACTGGACAACCGCTCCCGGGGACCCGGGCGAGGTAAAAACCCACTACTCCTACAGCTACGCCACACAGTTGGTCGTGCTGAACGAACGAGGAGAAATTGACACCATTTACGCCGCCCATGACGCCGGACGAATTATTAACCCCACGTTATTTGAAGGACAGATTGAGGGCGCCGTGCACATGGGATTGGGGTATGCCCTTTCGGAAGATTTTCCGATGGAGGGCGGATTCCCGGTCACCACGCGGCTCAACCGTCTGGGGATTCTAAAGGCGGCTGACATGCCGCGGGTAGTGGTGATTGGGGTGGAAGTGGCCGACCCCGTTGGTCCGTACGGCGCAAAAGGTGTGGGAGAAATTGGTCTGGTAGCCACGGCCCCCGCCGTGGCGAATGCGTTCTACCAGTTTGACGGCGTTCGGCGGCGAACATTACCGATGATGAGAAAAACCCTCAAATCTGAAAAAAGAAAATCCAAATAAATTCCAAAAATCAAGGCCGTTTTGGGCATTTAAATTTCGGATTTATTTGGAATTTGGGTACTGAAATTTCCACCATGTACCGATCCAGCAAAAATTAGAGAGATGAATTAAATGGCTCTTTATTTGAAAAATGCCGTGTTTATTGATTGGCAGAGCTTAGCATTTCGCCGGACGCACATTCGTGTGGAGGAGGGTGATTCGGGAGGAATTTCGTTTTTCTCTGAATGGCCCGGTACCGGGCGGTTGAAGCAGAATGATCACGTTCTGGACTGCACGGGTAAGTGGGTCACGAAATCCTTTGGCAATGCCCATCACCATGTGTATTCGGCTCTGGCACGCGGGATGCCTGCGCCGCCCAAAGCACCGTCCAATTTTTTTGAGATTCTCAAATTCGTCTGGTGGCGCCTGGACAAGGCCCTGGATCGGGATATGATCGAGGCCAGTGCGCTGGCGACGGCGGTTGCCTGTGCGAAGAACGGGGTCACATTTGTGGTGGATCACCATGCCTCGCCTTTCGCGGTGGAAGGTTCACTGGAAACCATCGCCGGGGCCTTTGACCGCGTGGGGGTGGCGCATTTGCTCTGCTACGAGCTGTCCGACCGCGACGGCGATGCCGTGCGGGAGCAGGGACTGGCTGAAACCGAATCCTATTTGAAATCCGGTCGTCAGGGGCTGGTGGGGCTGCACGCCTCGTTCACGGTGGGAGAAGCACTCCTGCGGCAGGCCGTTGAACTGGCGCAGCGACTGGATTCCGGGATTCACGTGCATGTGGCAGAAGATGCCATCGACCCGGAATGGACGCTGCGGGAGATCGGAAAACGGGTGCTGGAGCGTTTCCACGAGGCCGGCGTGCTGGCCTTTTCAAAAACACTTCTGGTGCACGGGCTCTATTTGAACGAGCGCGAAAGACGACTTTTTCGCGAGTCCCCGGCTTTTTTGGTGGAAAATGTGGAAAGCAATCTCAATAACAATGTGGGACTTTTTCGCTCCCAGGGACTGGGGGACCGCCTCCTTTTGGGCACGGACGGTATGCACAGCGACATGCTGCGAAGCGCCAAAGCCGCCTATTTTATCGGCCAGCGGGAAGGCCTTTCGCCTGCGCAGATTTACGCCCGGTTTCGGAATATCCACACATACCTGCAGCAGAATGGGTTTTCAGGGGATGGGGAGAACAACCTGGTTGTGCTGAATTACGATACGCCCACGGAAATGAATGCGGAGAATGTGTTGTCCCATTTTGTGTACGGGATCGAATCCCGGCACGTGGAAAGTGTCATTGCGGCCGGGAAGTTGATTTACCACCAGGGGGAAATCCTGACGGTGGATGAGAAAGAGGTCCTGCAGTTTGCCAGGGAGCAGGCCCGGAGGCTTTGGGAGAAGTTGAGGGGTTAGACATCCCCCTAAATCCCCCCTCAAGGGGGGACTTTTTGAGCCGTGCAGAA